>CAYPMK010000021.1:17901-19434 GCA_964411885.1 uncultured Bdellovibrionales bacterium | reverse complement strand
AAAAAAGAAATCGCTTTGCTTGCATCATCAAGACTAAAATTACCGGCATAGCTTCTTAAAGAAAAATCTTTCATCCCAAAATATACAGCGTCTGCACCATATACAGCAGCATATTCAAGTTTTTCTATATCACCAGCCGGAGCTAATAACTCAAACATTCAACACCTCTTTTAAATATTTACCAGTATAAGACCCCTCAAATGAAGATAGCTCTTCTGGAGAACCTTGAATAATTATCCTTCCACCCTGTTCGCCAGCCTCTGGACCAAGGTCTATAACATAATCAGCATGTTTAACAAGATCCATGTTGTGTTCAACCACTAGCACGCTGTTACCTTCGTTAACTAGTTTTTGTAAGATGATTATTAACCTTTCAACTTCTGAAGGGTGGAGTCCCGTTGTAGGTTCATCAAGTATATATAGAATATGTGATCTTTTTTTCTTACTACCTGCTTCTATTAATTCCTTACATATTTTAAGTCGTTGAGCTTCTCCACCAGAAAGAGTCCCTGCTGGCTGTCCTATTACAAGATATTCCAGTCCAACATCCATTAAAAGTTTTAAAGCGTTCCTTAAGTGATGTGATGAAATAAAAAAGTCATAAGCTTCTTCTACTGTCATGGCTAGAACTTCGCTTATGTTCTTGCCTTTATATGTAACATCAAGCACTTCTTTTTTATATCTTGTTCCAGAACAAGCTTCACAACGCATATAGATATCTGCCATGAAAAGCATATCTACTTCTATAAAACCATCTCCATTACAAGAAGAGCAAGCACCACTTTCTACATTAAAAGAAAAGTTAGAACTTGTATAACCTCTACTTCTTGCCAGTGGTGTTTGTGCAAAAAAATCTCTTATGTGATCAAAACCAGAAATAAATGTTATTGGCGTAGACCTTTGTGATCTACTAAGAGGTTCTTGATCTATCAACATAACATCTTGTATATGCTCAAGACCTGAAATGGTTTTATATTCAACTCTTTGTTCTGCTTCTTTACCAAATTTTGTTAAAAGTATTGGGTACAATGATTTTGTTATTAAAGTACTCTTGCCACTACCAGAAACACCTGTAACACACACAAATCTATTAAGTGGTATTTTTATCTCAACGTCTTTTAGATTGTTTTGTTTAAGGCCCTTAACTGTTAAAAAATTACTACCAGAGCCAATTCTTCTTCTTTGATATACTTCTTTTTCTTGTGGTCTTAGATATCTAGAGGTTATTGTATTTGAATTTTTAATATAATCTTCTTTATCACCAGAATATACAAGATGCCCGCCCTTTAATCCACTTTGAGGTCCAAGTTCAACTACATAATCCATTTCTTTTATAATAGAAGGATCGTGTTCTACGACTATAACCTTATTGCCGTTATCTCGTATCTTGTAGATCATACCAAGTAGTCTGTCTACATCCCTCGGATGAAGTCCTATGCTAGGCTCATCAAGCACATATATAGTATCCACTAAAGAAGATCCAAGTTGATTAGATAGATTTATTCTTTGTGCTTCTCCGTTAGAAAGTGTTTT
>CAYPMK010000021.1:12012-17801 GCA_964411885.1 uncultured Bdellovibrionales bacterium | reverse complement strand
CTAAGTTGGCTAAATTTTTTATTAACATCAACATTTTTTGATCTAAGAAAGTTAACCATCTTATGAAAATGATGTCTAACGCTTGGTTTATTAAAAAGTTCTATCGCACCACCAAGTATACTCTTGTCTGGGTCTGGCACCAATTTATGCTCATCTATTTTAAGGATGTTGCCAAAACCATTACATTCAGGACAGGCTCCTATTGGGCTATCAAAAGAAAAAAGTCTTGGATCTATATCTGGAAACTCTTTATTACAAGAAACACAAACATTATCCATATTGAATCTTTTTATATTATTTAGATCTACAAAATTAACATAAACGCTTCTGTGTCCTAAAAAAGCAGAACGTTCTATTGATTCCCATATTCTATTATTTTCTTCATTCGATACGACAAACCTGTCATAAACAACAAAAAAATCCTTTGGTAATTCTATATCTGTTTCACTAAGGTCATACATTTCTCCATTAAAGAAAACCCTCATAAAACCAGCCATTAAAAGTTCTTGTTTTGTGCCATTAAAAGAGAACATTACATAAACCCTTTGCCCCGAGTATAAAGACAAAAGTTCTTTTACTACAGCCTCTATTGAATATCTTTTAACCTCTATATTACAATTTGGGCAATATGTTCTACCTACTTTTGAATAAAGCATCCTTAAATAATCATATATCTCTGTTACGGTGCCAACCGTTCCTCTAGATCCTTTTATTTTGTTCCTTTGCTCAACAGCTACTGTTGGAGAAATATTATCTATGTAAGAAACATTTGGTTTATCTATTCTTTCTAAAAACTGTCTTACATAAGAAGAAAGAGACTCTATATACCTTCTTTGTCCTTCCGCATAAATAGTATCAAACACCAAGGAAGACTTACCAGATCCACTTGGACCTACGACAGCAGTTACTTTTGAATCAGGTATAACTACATCTATATTCTTAAGATTATTCTGTTTAGCACCTTTTATAATAAGATCTGGCATAAAATATTTTTAATAGTTTTCCCTAAAGAACTTTGTGTCATCTGCATCCTCTGGTTTGTATTCACCCTCTACCTTGGTGGGTTCTGTTCCTTCTTTAAAAGGAAGGTATAGTATCTTCTTAGAACGCATAGAAGCTACCCTTCCACTATTACCATCCACCTTAACCACCTTAACTCCTTGAGGCTGATCAAAGTCCTTTTTAGATGTCTTTGATACCGCTTGTTTCATATATGGTATCCAAATAGGTATTGCGACATTGGCACCAGTCCTACCTTCTCCTAAAGATCTTGATTGATCGTCATAGCCAACCCACACACCAGTAACTATTTCTGGTGTATATCCAATAAACCATGCGTCTGTAAAATCATTTGAAGTACCAGTCTTACCTGCTAAAGGAACATTAACTGCGCCACCAGCCTGAGCACCAGTTCCTCTCGTCGCTGCTTCTTTTAACAACATATTCATAATATAAGCCGTTTTAGGAGAAATAAGATATCCGTTAGGAACAGGGTCTTCTACATACTTTTTGCCCTCTATACCTTGTTTAATAGATTCTTCGTCCTCTTCCTCTAATTCTTTTAGTGCTTCTTCTTGCTCTTGTTTTCTTCTTGATTCAGCTTCTGTATCTTCTATTAACTTTTTCTGTTCTTCTTGTATCTTTTCATCTTCTTCCTGAAAATTTTTGTCCATCAAAGGATCATATGGTTTTGTTGGATCGTATTGTTCAATAATATTACCTTCTCTATCTTCTATTTTATATATAAAGAAAGGAGATAGCTTTTTGCCACCTGCCGCAAAAACACCAAACACTTTTGTCATTTCCCATAATGAAACAGAAGTAGATCCAAGACCCAAAGAAAGATCTCTTGGCATATCTGAGCTGATCCCAAGATTTCTCGCATAATCTATTACATAAGAAACCCTTATATCCTGTAGAATTTTTGTAGTAGGAATGTTTCTAGAGAATATAAGCGCATCTCTAAAAGTAGTATCACCATAGAATTGCTTTGAATAGTTTGCTGGTTTCCAAGTACCACCACTCTCTTCATCTTCATTTTCATATACGATCGGTGCATCAACAATAATGGTTGTAGGTGTATATCCATTATCAAGTGCCGCAGCATAAACAACTGGTTTAAAAGTTGAGCCAGCTTGTCGTTTTGCCTGATATGCTCTATTAAACTCACTACAGCCAGCATCTCCTGCACCACTTAACCTTGCTGCTGCACAACTCTTATATTTATAGCCACCCACCATTGCGTTTATAGAACCGTCTGCAACGTTAAATGATAACAACGAACCTTGAACTATTGGTTCTTGCTCTAAAGAAAAAACACCGGGCCTCATTATAGCGACATAAACGACATCTCCTTTTCTAAGAAAACCTTGTCCTAGTTTTCCAGAGTGAGCCCATGAGTAACCGTCTTTTTTTATAACGCCATCTACGTTACCAATTTTTATTTTTATTTCCTGAGTTTTTTCATTTATCCCCATAACGATAGCTTTGTAATTCTTGCCTTTATCTATTGGGGTTGGTGCCGTTTTCATACTTAGGTGTTCGCTTTTATCTTTTTTATCCTCTATAACAAACATCTTGTTCCTGAATTTGAACTCCTGCCAAAGTTCAGGGAATAATATATATCCTCTTACTGAGTTAACGGCTTCTATGTGTATCTTTTCTAATTCCTCTTTTATGTCTTTGTCTGAACTTATTCTTTTTATCGGTCCTCTAAAACCTTGTTCTTTATCTAGCTTTTCTATTTCTTGTTTAACAGATTCATCTGCTGCCTTTTGCATATCAAGATCAAGAGTTGAATATATCTTCCATCCCTCATCAAGAACTTTATCTGCTCCATATTTAGAGAACAAATAACGTCTAACGAATTCAACAAAGTACGGAGCATATTGCAGATTGTGATCAACATGTTTATATAATTTAAGACGTTCGTTGGCCGCTTTAAGAGCGTCTTCTTTTGTTATATATCCATCCTCTACCATTCTGTTAAGAACGTAAACTTGTCTTTCTTTTGCTTTATCTGGATTAAGGAAAGGAGACCACTTTGAAGGAGCTTGAGGCAATCCAGCGAGTAACGCTGCTTCTGCAAGAGTAAGGTTCTTGGCCTCTTTATTAAAATACTGGCTTGCTGCGGCCTGTACACCATAGGCGTTGTGACCTAAAAATATTTGGTTAAGATACAGATATAATATTTCGTGTTTTGTAAGCCTACTTTCTATCCTGCCTGCCAAAATAGCTTCTTTTATCTTTCGTGATATTTTTTTCTCGTTACTAAGTAAAAGACTTCTGGCAACCTGTTGAGTTATAGTACTTCCACCTTGAGAGAATTGACCACTCTTAAAGTTAACTATCATTGCCCTAACTATACCTGCAAAATCTATCCCCTTATGTTCAAAGAATTTCCCATCTTCAGAAGCCACAAATGCATTTATTACTATCTTTGGCATATCTTCATAGGCAATAATATCTCTTTTTTCTCTATAAAATTCCCCTATCTTAACTCCGTTCTTATCATAAACGTTGCTTACAACCCTTGGCTTATAGTCCTTTACAGTAATTATTTTTGGTAGATTCTTTGAATATGTAAGATACAAACCCATTCCCAAGAGGACAGAAAATATCAATAAGAATATAAAAGATATGACTGACAATTTAAACAACAACACAAAAAAACTTTTTTTCTTTTTCTTTTTATTCAAGCTATCACCCCTATCTATTAGATATGAATTCCTTTATTTGTGGCAACACATTAACTAATTTGTTAATATCAACTCCTCCACCTTGAACATATTCAGGATTTCCGCCACCTTTTCCTCCAACCAAAGAGCTGAGGTATTTCATAAGTTCAGAAGCTGGTACTTTTGATGCCACTTTCTTAGAAGCTGTTATAACAATAGAGGAACCACCATCATTACTAGTACAAAGTATTGCAAGGTCGATCCCTTTTGATTTAACATACTCAGAATATTCACGAAGGTCTTTGGCAGAAGCACCATTTAACTCTGTGAAGAGAAATTTAATATCGTTTATCTGTTCAGCAGAGTTTATAGATTTTTCAAGAATTCCTTTTGCAAGGACAGATTTGAACTCTTCATTTTCTTTCTTTAATTTTTTATTTTCTTCTAATATTTGTCCCACTTTATCTATAAGTTCAAGTTCTGAACATTTAAGTTCATTAGAAACTTGCTTAACTGTCTTGTGAGCAGTTTCAAATATTTCATAAGCATTAAACGAGGTGGTAGCGCGTATTCTTCTAACACCAGCACCAGTACTTTCTTCTGCTATTATTTTAAAAACTCCTATATCAGACGTATTATTAACATGAGTTCCACCACAAAGTTCAAAGCTCTTGTCTCCTATTTTAACCACCCTAACTTTGTCCCCATATTTTTCATCGAATAAAGCTATTGCCCCACTCCTAACTGCATCATTGTATGACATATATGAAAAAGAAACTTCGTCTCCTTTTAATATCCAAAGATTAAGTTCTTCTTCTATCTCACTCAAAACATCATTAGATATTTTTTCATAATGATTAAAATCAAAAGTAAAAAACTTACTGTTAACCAAAGAGCCTGCTTGTTTTACATGTTCACCAAGTTTAGTCCTTAATAGATGATGTAACATGTGCGTTGCTGTATGGTTGTTCTGTATAAGATTTCTTAATTCTTTTGATACAAGAAGATGATACTCTTTACCTTTTTTTATATCAGACGAAACATCAGAAACTAAATGAAGATGAATGCCAGAAACAGGCTTTTGCACAGACACTATCTCTGCTATCTTCTTGCCATCAAGTTCAAGTGTTCCAGTGTCTGCTATTTGTCCTCCAGATTCTGCATAGAAAGGTGTTTTATCGAATATCAAAATACCTTTATCACCTTTATCAAGGCCTTCCACCAACTTACCATCTTTAACAATTAATAAACATTTAGCTTTAGATGAAAATTCCTCATAACCAATAAAATCTGATTTTGTTGACGACACAACAGATTTAACAATCTCTATATCAGCATCACTTATTTTTGAATCTGTTGATTGGTTTTTTGTTCTTGCTGTTCTAGCCATGGTCCTTTGATTTTCCATTTCTTTTTCGAAACCAGCAATATCTACGTCTATGTCTTTTTCCTTACATATCATCTGAGTAAGGTCCAAGGGAAAGCCATAAGTATCATAAAGTTTGAAAGCTATTTGGCCATTAAGTTTTTTACCTTTGCTCAAAGAAGCCAACTCTTTCTCTAAAAGACTTAATCCTTTATCAAGTGTTTCAAAGAATTTTTCTTCTTCTGAAAGCAATATTTTTTGTATTTCATTTTTTGACGAAACAAGTTCTGGATATGCATCCCCCATTAAATCACAAACCACCGGGATGTTCTTGTAAAGGAACGGAGAATCAAAACCAAGGACCTTACCATGACGAATAGCTCGTCTTATTATTCTTCTTAACACATAACCAGCACCTTCGTTAGAAGGAAAGCATCCATCACTTATTAGAAAAGCAATACTACGAAGATGATCTGCTATAGCGTTACAAGAACCTTCGTGCTCTTTACCTTTTTGTATGTTCTTCTTTATATTCTTAAATATATCTATATCATAATTGCTTGCCACACCCTGCATTACGGCGGTAAGCCTTTCTAGTCCAGCACCAGTATCTATGCTCGGTTTTGGAAGTTTAGTTAATTTACCTTTTTCATCTCTGTTGTACTGCATAAAGACCAGATTCCATATTTCTACATAACGATCACAATCACACCCAACCTTGCAGTCTGGTTTTCCACAGCCATGAT
>CAYPMK010000021.1:2943-11912 GCA_964411885.1 uncultured Bdellovibrionales bacterium | reverse complement strand
TCTATTGCTTCTTTCTTAAAATAATCACCAAAAGAAAAATTACCCAACATCTCAAAAAAAGTATGATGTCTGTAAGTAAAACCTACATTCTCAAGGTCGTTATGTTTGCCACCGGCTCTAACACATTTTTGACAAGAACTAGCTCTTTTATAATCCTTTGAATCAAGACCAAGAAAAACATCCTTGAATTGATTCATCCCTGCATTAGTAAATAATAGTGTTGGGTCTTTTTTAGGAAGAAGGTTTGAACTTGGAACTATAGCATGTCCTTTTTCTTTGAAATAATCCAAAAATATTTTTCTAACTTCAGATATCTTCAACCCTCAATACCTCCCGAATACGATCCAAGCCAAAACCTCTTCTCATTAAAAAGTCATATGCTTTCTTTAAGCCCTTTACGTCTTTGAGGTTAAACTTTTTCTTATCCAAAAGATATCTTATATTCGCTATTTCATCATTTTCAAGGAAAAAAGACCCCGCCAAAGATACAGCTTGGGCTTTTGACACTCCCTTAAGCATAAGCCGTCTTACAGCCTCGTTCTTGCCAAACCTTTTACGGCTAAGTTCTTCAAGATACAAAAAGGCACGGTCATCATCATCAAGATAACCGCGCCTTTTAAAATCCTCTATTACTTCATCAACCTGCTTTTCTTCAAACCCCTTTTTTAGCAACTTTTGTCTTAGCTCATTACTAAAATGAGGTCTTCTGGCTAAAAGATCTGCCGCCTTCCTTTGAGGGCTATCCTCAGTTGCTCTTTGCTTCTTCGGCATGAGCTTTCTTGCCAGTTGTTTTACCTGTTGGTTTTACTTCCTGTTCTACTGTGTTGTTTTTAACTCCATGGTGAGCAAGTATCCTGTTCTCTATCTCTTTTGATGTCTCTGGGTGTTCACGCAAAAATGTTTCTACACTATCTTTGCCTTGACCTATCTTTTCTCCATTATAAGAGAACCAAGAACCACTCTTATCTATAATGTTAGCATTAACTCCACAGTCTATAAGTTCGCCTATTTTTGATATACCCTGTCCATATATTACATCAAATTCAACTTCTCTGAATGGTGGAGCAACCTTGTTCTTAACTATTTTAACTCTGGTCCTGCTACCTATATTATTCTCTCCTTCTTTTATTGCACCAATTCTTCTTATATCCAATCTCACTGATGAATAGAATTTTAGTGCATTACCACCTGTAGTCGTTTCTGGATTACCGAACATAATTCCAAGCTTCATCCTTATTTGGTTAATGAAAACGACTATACATTTTGATCTGCTTATACTACCAGTAAGTTTTCTCAGAGCCTGTGACATTAGTCTTGCCTGCAAGCCCATGTGCGAATCACCCATGTCACCCTCTATTTCTGCCTTAGGCACAAGTGCAGCAACAGAGTCAACTATAAGAATGTCTACAGCCCCAGACCTTACCAACGTGTCTGTTATTTCTAAAGCCTGTTCACCGCTGTCTGGCTGAGAGATCAAAAGGTTCTCGGTATCAACGCCAAGTTTTCCTGCATAATTAACATCAAGAGCATGTTCAGCGTCAACAAATGCCGCTACACCACCATTTTTTTGTGTTTCAGCTATCATGTGTAATGCTAATGTTGTTTTTCCAGAAGCCTCTGGACCATAAACTTCTACGATCCTTCCTCTTGGGATACCTCCTACACCAAGAGCTATGTCCAAACCTAAAGAACCAGTAGATATAACGTCTATAGTTTTATCTAACTTATCCTCTTCGCCAAGCCTCATGATAGAGCCTTTACCAAACTGTTTCTCTATAGAAGAAACCGCCAACTCTAGTGCTTTTTTCTTGTCCTGAACAGACAAGTTGTTCGTTGTTCCTATTGCCATTTCACCCTCCTAATAGAATAGATATTATCCATAGAATAATTCCCGCATAAATACCAGCCATCACATCATCCATTACGACCCCTATCCCTTTTGGCAAACGCTCAAAATTCCTAACGGGCCAAGGTTTAAAGATATCAAAAAGTCTGAAAAGGGCAAACCCTAAAAGGCCCGCATAAAGCTGTTTTCCCGCAAACAGAATAGTCACAAGATATCCACAAAACTCATCTATGACTATCTTTTGGCTATCCTTCTCGTTATATACCTTTTCTGCCAAGGTGCTGATATAACAAGATAAAATTATCAATACAAACGTTAATATTAAAAGATGCAGTGGTAACATGTTCCTTGCATAGAAATACCAAAACAAAAAGCCCCCGAGAGTACCAAAAGTCCCGGGTGCCACAGGTATATAACCTAAACCAAATACAGAGACAAAAGATCTTACAAATATATTTTTCAAAAAAACCTCTTAATCAACTATATAACAAGAAAAGGACCACATCAAAACACTTTTAAAAATCCTCCGTTTTGTACGAAAAACTTAATGCTGTGTCTCCCAGCCTGACTACATCATCTTCTCTAAATGAAGCTATTTGGACTTTTTGATCATTTATAAAAGTACCATTTTGGCTTCCAAGATCACGTATCTTAAAGATACCCTTGCCAGCTATCTCTACTATGGCATGTTCCCTCGAAATACTTTTGTCTTTCAACCAAAGATCTTTTGTCCTTCCAACCACTATTTGCTTTTTATAAAAATCAAAAACATCTCCTTCATTTGGTCCAGTAAGAACCCTTACACTAAAAAAGTAACCATCTACCAGCCCTTGCATAGCGCGTTCATCATTATCAAGTTTAGCTGTTGTATCTAAAAGTTTTACAAATATATCAAAAGCCTTATCACCAACATTGTAAGGAGGCTGCATCCTCATGTCTGGCTTAAAAACTATTTTATCGTCTAGAACTTTGGCAAGTTTCTTAAAGTCATGAGTGGACTTTGAATATTGAGAAGGTGCTCTGCCTATAAAAGTTCTGGCCTCAGAAAGATTTTCTTCAACACAAATTGCAAGAAAAACTGTTGTGCCTATTCTTAATTTGTCGTTATTGGATATTAAGGCTTTAGACGCTCTTTTCCCATTAACATAGATGCCGTTAGTACTACCAAGGTCCTGTGCAATAAGTTCTCCAGACATAACAGTAAGACTTGCGTGCAATTTTGATACTTCTGGATCAGCTAAGAAAACAGCAAGTTTTCTATCTATATTATCTGGTATCCCCGTAGGTGGTACTCTTCTTACTTCATAACGTTTATCATTTTCAAGTTCGAAGATCGTATCTATATTATTGCCTTCTATTATTTTTAGACTTATTTTTTTTGCCAAAGCCCACCCCGTTATTAGTACATCTATATAATAGATACTGTAAGGGGATTAGACAACCGTTATTTAAGCTACAGCTTTAACCTGTTTTTTTGAACCCTTAAAGAATTCTACAGATTCCACCTTCTTAGGTAACAGAGCTGCATCAATTACATCATCAACTCTTTCAACAAATATGAATTTAAGCTTTTTCTTAAATTCAGCAGGTATGCTAACAAGGTCTTTTTTGTTCAACTCTGGAGCAATGATGACTTTTATCCCAGCTCTCATTGCCGCAAGCGCTTTTTCCTTAAGTCCTCCTATAGGTAGAACTTTTCCAGACAAACTTATTTCTCCTGTCATTGCAACATCCTTTGATACAGGACGACCTGTTATGTGTGAAATTATAGCTGTCGCTATTGCAATACCTGCAGAAGGTCCATCTTTTGGAACAGCACCAGAAGGGAAATGAACGTGCACTTCATTATGTTGGAAATAATCTTCTGCTATGCCATACTGCTGTGCCATAGTCTTAACATAACTAAGAGCGGTTGTTGCAGATTCTTTCATCACTTCTCCAAGGTTACCCGTCATTTTTAATCCACTACCTTTAGAAGAAGCAACTTCTATCATCAAGATTTCTCCACCATATTGAGTCCAAGCAAGACCAGTAGATATACCTATTTCATCACTAACATTCTTTTCTTCTGATATGTATAAAGGACAACCAAGATATTTTTCTACTAATTGTGGAGTTATCTTTTCTGGAAAATCTTTATTAGTAGCGATAAGTTTTGCGGTCTTCCTACAGATCTTTCCTATAAGTCTTTCTAAAGTTCTAACACCAGCCTCTTTAGTATACTGTGTTATTATTTTCAACAGTACCTTGTCTGTAAATTTAATATTTTTGCTTTCTAGCCCATTCTCATTTAATTGTTTTGGTATTAAATGTTTTTGAGCTATTTTTATTTTTTCCTCTGATGTATAGCCAGAAAGATTTATGGTTTCCATTCTATCCCTTAAAGCAGGGGGTATAGTGTCCCACATATTGGCTGTAGCAATGAACATTACATTTGTAAGATCAAAAGGAAGATTCATGTAATGGTCCCTGAAAGAAAAGTTTTGCTCTGGATCAAGAACTTCTAATAACGCAGAACTAGGATCTCCCTTAAAATCTGCGCCAAGTTTATCTATCTCATCGAGGACAAAAACAGGATTATTTGTACCAGATTGTTTAAGACTTTGTATTATCTTTCCTGGCATCGCACCAACATAAGTACGTCTGTGACCTCTTATTTCTGCCTCGTCCTTAACTCCACCAAGAGATATCCTTACAAACTTACGACCAAGTGCCCTTGCTATTGATTTACCTAATGACGTCTTTCCAACTCCGGGTGCACCAACGAAACAAAGGATAGGTCCTTTTATTTTTTTATTAAGCTTACTAACAGCAAGATGTTCTATTATTCTGTCCTTTATTTCTTCAAGATCATAATGATCCTCATCCAATATTTTCTTAGCATGGTCTAGGTCCATATTATCTTCGCTATTTATCATCCAAGGTGTTTCTGTTATCCACTCAAGATATGTTCTTAATACCGCAGATTCACTTGCGTCTGGATGCATCCTTTCAAGTCTATCAAGTTGTTTAAAAGCTTCAATCTTAACTTCTTCTGGCATCTTAATTTCTGTAAGTTTTTTTCTTATGTCACTCATGTCCTCGTTCTTAACGTCGTTATCCCCAAGTTCAGATTTAATTGCTTTCATTTGTTCTTTTAGAAAATACTCTTTCTGTGCTCTGGTCATTTCATCTTTGGCCATGTTGTTTATTTTGTGTTGCAAAGAAATTATCTCAGCTTCTTTCAACAGATGTTCATTAACTTTATACAATTTTTTTAAAGGATCTGTTTGTTCTAATATTTGTTGTGCGTCTTGTGCATTAAGTCCAATATTGGCCGCTATTATGTCTGCTATTTTACTTCCGTCTTTTATTTCATCCATAACCACTAGGATGTCTGGTGATAGTAGCTTACCCATGGCTACTATTTTTTCTATTTGTTCTCGTATATTCCTCATTAGAGCAGATATCTCTGGATTACTTACATCAAGTTCTTTTTCTTCTATGTTCTCTACTTGAACTTTAAAGAATGGGTCTGTCTGCTCAAAAGATCGTATGACTGCTTTATGCATCCCTTGTATAAGAACTTTTGCTCTTCCATCTGGAAGTTTTTTCATTCTTACTATCATTGCGACAGTACCTGTTTCATATATCTGATCTGGTGTTGGTGCTTCATCTAACATGTTTTTTTGTGCAGACAGGAATACTAATCTGTTCCCTTCAAGTGCTTCTTCAACAGCTTTTATAGAGTTGTCCCTTCCAACAAAAAGCGGAAGTATCATATATGGGAAAACAACTATGTCCCTAACTGGCAATAATGGCATTATAGAAGTACTCATGGTTCAACCTCCAATAGTGGTCTATACTCTGTTAACACTTATCGGAAATTTAATAATAAAGTTTAGGTACTTAAATAAGATTAGTGGTGGGCGGGAGAAAGCTTATTAATAAGGGTTTTATCCCTTATTATTACTTATGATACCATCAGCGAAAGGTCTAAAGATCAGGCCAATCTTTTTTGTTCTAATTCTATGTCTTGCATACAATCAACACATAGTGAACAAAAAGGTTGAATCTTTAATCTTTCATAAGAAATTGGTTCTCCACAACTTTCACAAAAACCATAGTCGCCTTCATCCATACGTTTAAAGGCTCTTTCTATGTCCAGCAGACATCTTCTGTCCCTAGTTTGAATTGTACAACTAAGGTACTGATTAACTTCTTCTACTGCATAGTCGCCTTCGTCAGAAGGTTTTTGGTCATTCTCCATCATTTGCCTGAAAGCATTGCGAGAGCTGTTGAGAAGGTCCTCTTTCTTTTTCATCAGTGTGGAACGAATCGATTCCAACTGCTTATTAGTCATCACGATACCCCCCTCTTTGACTAATAACCCCAAGAATGGAACCTATATTCACACAAAAAAAATTTTTTTCAAGTACTATTCTATTCTTTAAGAATAATTTTTCCTTTATCAACTCCAAGAACAAAAAGTTCTTTTTGAACTTCTCCATTCTTGTCAAAAGATATTTTACCTGTTGCACCGGTAAAGGAGCCAATAGATAAAAGTTCTTTTCTAACAGATTCCCTATTAACCAAATCTTTCTTTTTACCACCGTCGGTAAGTTCATCTATTGCTTTTGCAATAAGTCTGCCTGCATCGTACCCCTGTGCTTCTAAAATACCCGGAGAAGAATTGAATGCTGTTTTAAATTCATGATAAAAGGAATTTCCCTCTTTAAAGGATGGGTTGGAATAAAAGCCATCGACAAAGATCGCTCCATCTATATGTTCGCCTCCTCTAGCTACTAACCTATTACTGTTCCATGTGTTAGTTCCAAGGAGAGTAACATCTTTAACGTCATAATAAGGGAGGTATGGCGCTATTTGTGATCCCACCCTTGCATCGTCTGGTATAAAAAGTCCTTCAAAGTCTATTATCGGAGGCAACAATACTTCTTTTTTTCTTTTTGATGGTTTTTTACCTTCTGCTATCAATTTTGCTTCTTCTTCCTCTATTGATCGTTCTATCTCTTTATATTCTGGCAATCTTGCTCCAACATAATAGATATCGAATAATTTTCTTACCTCATCTCTAAAATCAGATTTTCCGGGTTCATAATATTCCACTGCACGTATTTCACCACCACGTCTTAAAACTTCTTCCCAAAAATATTTTGATAATTCCTGTCCATAATTATCGTTAGGGTACAATATCCCAAAACGTTTTATGCCTATATCGTTCATTGCATAGTCTACCAATCTACTTATCTGGCTTTTGTTGGTCATAGACATTCTAAAAACATATTTACCTAACCCCTCTATATTATCTTTATTAGAAAGGGTTATGTTGGGTACACCAGCTAGAGTACATTGTTTTGAAACTACTTCTGTTTCATCTCCTCCAAGAGGACCTATAATAGCAGACACCTTGTCTTCATTAAGAAGTTTGTCTACTGCCATTTTGGCTACACCCGGATCTGATTGTGAATCCATGACTGATAATTTTATTATAGACCTTGTTTTTTGCGGACCGAACACACCAACGCCAAGCTGTATCCCAGAAAGTGTTTTTAATCCGTAAGCAGAATTTTTTCCTGTTAAAGGAAGAACAACACCAATAGTGAATGGGTCTGCTTTATCAAGTCCTTCCAATCGTGAAAGATAATTTTCTGACTGACTTCTATATTCACTTTCAGGGAAAGTTGATAAGAGGTCAGTAAATCTCTCTCTGGCAGCTCCAGCACTATCGCTTTCAAAATATTTTTCACCTAGCTTAAAAATGATCGCATCAGCAAGCCCTGTGTCAGTATATTCTCCTTCTACGTTCTTTAGTTCTGATAGATCC
The DNA here is from genome assembly GCA_964411885.1 of uncultured Bdellovibrionales bacterium. GTDB lineage: Bacteria > Bdellovibrionota > JAFGOL01 > JAFGOL01 > JAFGOL01 > JAKLHL01. Next base: position 4,242 of record CAYPMK010000021.1, on the reverse strand, counting down.
ATTTTGTCTATTATAGAAAGTGAATTTAATTTGATCTTTGATCTAAGCTCAAGATCATTGGTCTCTCTATATAACTCTGCAAGACTTTTTAATGCTTCCTTTCTTTCTCCTTTTTCCATTTGAATATTGGATTTTAAAATTTGTGATCTAACGTAGATATCATTGTCTTGAGTTTTATTCTCTTCTATATCTTTTATTGCACTCATAGAAGAGTCTGGGTTACTATTTTTATATTCGCTCAGTGCATAGTAATAATTAGATGAAACATACACACTAGAGTTGGGACCAAAATCACTAGCCTTCTTTAATTCTTCTGATGCTTCTTGATATCTTTTCATTCCAAGTAGCAAAAGTCCTCTTTGGTTATACACCCTATCAAGATAAGCAGAATTAGGATACGAAGTTATAAATCTAGAACTTTCCTCTAAATATTTTTCATACTCTCTGGAATTATGTAAAACTTGAAGTTGTTCATAAGCAGAAGAGCCTGTTAGGTTTGTATTACTTTTGATTGTGGTTTTTTTCTGTGACTTAACAGATCTCATTGGACCTTGTTTTGCACAAGAAATGAAAAAAACAGAAATAAAGCAGATCAAAGATATAGACAAAATAGTTTTTATTATTCTCATAAGCAACCTCTTTAAAGAAGTTACCATAATTGAAAAAAATGGGCTAGCTGAAGATTTTCTTTATCCTATCACGATATTTCTTATATGACGGAACTGCGTCTGCACTGGAAAGCTGTTCGAACTTCTTTAGAAGTTCTGTTTGTTCTTTTGATATTTTAACTGGCACTTCTACGTTTATGTGGACCAACTGGTCCCCTCTGGTATACGCACCGAGTTTATAAGCGCCCTTGCCTGAAAGCCTAAAAGTCTTACCACCTTGAGTTCCTGCAGGTATTTTCATTTTGACTATACCATCCAGTGTTGGAACTTCTATTTCTGCACCTAGTGTTGCTTGTACAAAAGTTATAGGGACAATACACTCTATATTGGCTCCTCTTCTTTCAAAAAATTCATGTTGTCTTATAACAAGATGTACGTAGAGATCCCCTGCTGGACCACCATTTACGCCCGGTTCACCTTCTCCAGAAAGTTTTAGTGTTTGTCCATCATCTATTCCTGCAGGTATTTTAACTTTTAACTTTTTTTGTGCTCTTACAAAACCTTTGCCAGAGCATGTTCTGCATGGATTTTTGTTTATTTGTCCACTACCACCACAGGTACTACATGGTCTAGACATAGTAAAAAAGCCCTGTCTTACATATACCTCTCCACTACCCTTACAAGTATGACA
>CAYPMK010000021.1:0-2843 GCA_964411885.1 uncultured Bdellovibrionales bacterium | reverse complement strand
TCTTTATTACCGGGGTTCCTGTCTGGATGGTGTTTTAATGCAAGCTTCCTATAAGCCTTTTTAATATCGTCGGCGCTAGCAGTTTTGCTAACGCCGAGCACTTCATAATAATCTTTTTTGGCAGACAATGTTACCTCTTATGAATAACAGTATTAAACTTCTTTATAATCTGCGTCAACAACGTCTTCTTTTTTTGCTTCACCTTCTGTTGATTGTCCCTCTGCATTAGGTTGTTGTCCTTGTGCCTGACCTGCTGGTCCCTGTTGAGAAGTATGTTTGTATATTTCAGAAGCAGCTTTTCCGGCTACAGTATTTAACTTTTCTGTTTGGTCCTTTATCTCATTAAGATCATCCTTTGCAACAGCTTTCTTTGCTTCTTCTAGAGCAGAGCTCATTTCTGTTTTTAAGGATCCGTCAAGTTTATCACCATATTCTTTTAAGGTCTTTTCTGTGTTGTATATTAAGTTGTCTAAATGGTTTCTTGCTTCTGCTCTTTCTTTTTTCTGTTTATCTTCTTGTGCATGAAGCTCTGCTTCTTTTACTATTTTCTTGATCTCTTCTTCACTAAGACCACTTGAAGCAGTTATTTGTATAGCCTGTTGTTTACCGGTACCAAGATCTTTTGCACTAACATGTATAATTCCGTTAGCGTCTATATCAAAAGAAACCTCTATTTGAGGAACACCTCTTGGTGCAGGAACAAGCCCAACAAGCTCGAACCTACCAAGTGTTTTATTGTCAGAAGCCATGTCTCTTTCACCCTGTAACACGTGTATGCTAACAGCTGGTTGATTATCTGCCGCTGTAGTAAATACTTGGCTCTTTTTAGAAGGTATCGTGGTGTTCTTTTCTATAAGTCTTGTGAACACGCCGCCCAAAGTTTCTATACCAAGAGAAAGCGGAGTAACGTCCAACAATAAAATATCTTTAACGTCTCCCTTTAGAACTCCTCCCTGTATGCCCGCACCAACTGCAACAACTTCATCCGGGTTAACACCCTTAGAAGGTTCTTTGCCAAATATTTCTTTAACTTTTTGTTGAACTTTTGGAACCCTTGTCATACCACCAACAAGAATAACTTCGCTAATATCAGCAAGATTTACACCAGAATCCTTAATTGCTGTTTTACAAGGAGCAACTACTCTTTCTATAAGATCATCGACTAATCTTTCAAACTGTACTCTAGTTAACTTCATATTCAAATGTTTTGGACCCGTTTGATCTGCTGTTATGAATGGAAGATTAATATCTGTTTCTGTTACAGATGAAAGTTCTATTTTTGCTTTTTCTGCGGCTTCTTTTAGACGTTGTAAAGCCATTTTATCTTTTGATAGATCTATGCCGTCTGTTTTCTTGAATTCAGAAACTATCCAATCCATTACCCTGTGGTCAAAATCTTCTCCACCAAGGAAGGTATCACCGTTGGTTGATTTAACCTCAAAAACTCCTTCACCAAGCTCGAGTATAGATATATCAAAAGTTCCACCACCAAGGTCAAATACTGCAACTATAGAATCTTTGTTCTTTGTTTTATCTAGGCCAAACGCAAGTGCTGCAGCGGTAGGTTCATTGATTATTCTTTTTACATCAAGACCTGCTATTCTTCCTGCGTCTTTAGTTGCCTGACGCTGACTATCGTTAAAATATGCAGGAACAGTTATAACAGCCTCTGTTACTTTTTCTCCAAGATAATCTTCTGCAGTCTGCTTCATTTTTTGTAATACCATTGCAGATACTTCTGCAGGACTCATTTCTTTACCGTTAATGCTCACCCAAGCATCACCGTTAGAAGCTTTAACAACTTTGAATGGCGACATTTTTATGAATTTCTGAACTTCTTCTGAATCATATTTTCTGCCTATCAATCTTTTTATAGCAAAAAGTGTTTTATCTGGATTTGTTATTGCTTGTCTTTTTGCAAGCTGACCAACAAGTCTTTCTCCAGAATCGTTAAATGCTACGATAGAAGGTGTTGTTCTCAACCCTTCTGCGTTTTGTATGACCTTTACATCTTTGCCTTCCATAACAGAAACGCAAGAGTTTGTGGTCCCTAAATCTATTCCAATAATTTTACTCATATCAAATCCTCCTTATTTCTTTTTAGCTACGCTAACTTTACTTGGTCTTATTACTCTATCTTTTAACAAATATCCTTTTTGATACTCGTTAACTACTGTGCCGTTTTCGTGTTCTTCTGTTTCAACCTGATCCATAGCTTCGTGGAACTCAGGATTAAACTTTTCACCAACTGAGTTAAGTTCTTTAACCCCGAACTTTGAAAGAACATCGTTAAATTGTTTTAATATAAGTTCTATTCCATTCAAAAATTTTTCGAACTGTTCTTTATTATTTTCACATTCAGATGAATGTTCTTTTGCCCTACAAAGATTATCTATTACTGGGAGTATATCTTTTATTATCTTTTCATTGGCGTAACACAATTGTTGATCTGCATCCCTTGATATTCTTTTGTTGATATTTTCAAGATCAGCATAAGCATATAGCAACTTTTGTTGTGTTTCTTTTGCCTTTAAAAGATCCTCATACTCTTTTTTTTCTATTGTTACCATTTTGTCATTTTTCTCTTGAGTATGCTTTTTTTCTTCATGATGTTTTTTGTTGTTCTCTGTCAAAGCTCCAGACCTCCTTTGTCTCATAAATCAAATATGGTAATGGCACGCTCTAGAGTCAAGGGCAGGCAATAAAATACTTGAAAATACTTGGTAAAATGGGTATAGAGTGGGGGCTAAACTTTAAAGGCAGTCCCCATCGTCTAGCGGCCTAGGACATGGCCCTCTCAAGGCTAAAACACGGGTTCGATTCCCGTTGGGGACGCCAATCAG
>CAYPMK010000020.1:14306-24382 GCA_964411885.1 uncultured Bdellovibrionales bacterium | reverse complement strand
TGGTGGGTGATATAGGATTTGAACCTATGACCCGCTGATTAAGAGTCAGCTGCTCTACCAACTGAGCTAATCACCCGCCGGGACATACTTTTGCTATATCAAACATCATTTGTCAAGCACGGGCTTGATTTTTAGTGGTTTTACAGGTACTCATAGAGCCCATATGAAAGACTTAAAAGATGATCTAGCGTTTGAATTTTTTAATATCATACTTCCAGCTACAAGGGTGGAAGATACCATCGGCAATATAAAAGAACTTGTTGCAAGTGGTGATATTGATAGCGAAGTAGAGGACAACCTCCTTAAAGCAGAACTATATGTTGCAAACCTTGCACAAAAAAAGGTGCCGTTAAGCACAAAAATACTTTGCCAGATATCCAAAGTTATCTACGGAAGGATATATTCTTGGGCGGGTAAACTTAAAATGGAAGCACGTCCTGCTATGGAAGATATGATGTTAAAAATATCATCAGATTGGCAGGGTTCTTTGTTAGACGAGGAACTTAAACTTGATCTATTAGCTTTTGCTTATCATTGCATATTAAAGAACAAACCTTTCTTTGATGGGAATGAAAAAGTAGCACGGATCTTTGTTAATTATCTTGGACTTAAATATGGAACTTGTCTTTTTAATATAGCACCATCTAAAAAAGATGAGGTGTCTTATAAGAAATTCTGTAAAGACCTTGAGCTTGCGGACCGGGGAAATATACTACCAATAAAGGAAAGGATACGCAGTGTGATGTTCATAAGCTCAGATTCGCTTTGTTCTTCTAAACTTGGACCTTCTGCATCAGTTAAAGATTAAAAATAAAAAAAGGAGCATCGTAGAGATGAAAAGAAAGGAATGGCTTGAACGCTACAATAAAATGACAGAAAAATATCCAGAAAGGAAAAAGCAATTTACAACTGGTTCTGGTTATCCTGTTAACAGTATCTATGATCCACAAGACCTTGGTGACAGAGAAATAGGTTATCCGGGAGAATATCCGTACACCAGAGGTGTGCAACACACCATGTATAGAGGTAAGCTTTGGACCATGCGTCAGTATGCAGGTTTTGGTGACGCAGAAGAATCCAATCAGCGTTATAGATATCTTTTAGATTCAGGCCAAACAGGACTTTCTGTTGCCTTCGATCTTCCTACACAGATAGGTTATGATTCTGATGATCCTCTTTGCAAGGGTGAGGTAGGAAAAGTTGGTGTTGCAATAGATACACTAAAAGACATGGAAATACTTTTCAACGGTATACCAGTGGATAAAGTTTCTACGTCTATGACCATAAATGCTCCAGCGAGTGTGTTGCTTGCTATGTATATTGCTAACGCAGAAAAACAAGGAATAGCAAGGAGTGCTTTAACTGGTACTATACAGAACGATATACTTAAAGAATATATTGCAAGAGGCACTTATATATTCCCTCCTGCACCGTCTATGAGACTAATAACAGATATTTTTGAATTCTGTTCAAAAGAAGTTCCAAAATGGAACACAATAAGTATATCTGGTTATCATATAAGAGAAGCTGGTTCTACAGCCGCACAAGAAGTTGGTTTTACACTTGCAGACGGTATAGCTTATGTAGAGGGAGCAGTTAAGGCAGGGTTAAGTGTAGATAAATTCGCTCCAAGGTTATCTTTCTTCTTTAACGCACACAATGACCTTTTAGAGGAAGTTGCAAAATTCAGGGCGGCAAGGCGTCTTTGGGCAAAGATAATGAAAGACAGGTTCAATGCAAAAGACGAACGTTCTATGATGCTGAGGTTCCACACACAAACTGGTGGTTCAACACTTACAGCACAGCAACCAGATAACAATATAGTAAGAGTAGCAGTGCAAACATTAGCCGCTGTACTTGGTGGAACACAAAGTTTGCATACTAATTCAAGGGATGAAGCTCTTGCTTTACCAACAGAACAAAGTGTTACGATAGCACTAAGGACCCAACAAATAATAGCAGAGGAAGCTGGTGTCACTAACACTGTGGACCCATTGGCTGGTTCTTATTATGTAGAGAAATTAACGGACATGATAGAAGATCAAGCCATGGAATATATATCAAAGATAGACGACATGGGTGGTATGGTAAAGGCAATAGAGGCTGGTTACGTTCAAAAAGAGATACAGGATTCTTCTTATAAATATCAATTGAGTGTAGAAACAAAAGACCGCATAGTAGTTGGTGTTAACAAATACACCATGCAAGAAACATCAAGAGCAGAACTCCTAAGAGTGAATCCGGCGGTAGAAAAAAAGCAGATCTCAAAACTTAGTGTCGTTAAAAAAGAACGATCTGCAAAAGAAGTGGAATTAAAACTAGCAGAAGTAAGAAAGGCGGCACAAAGTGGAGCTAATCTTATGCCTCCAATAATAGAGGCTGTAAAAGTATATGCAAGTATTGGTGAGATATGTGGTGTAATGAGAGAAGTGTTTGGTGAGTATAAGGAAAAAATAATCATATAAGTTTTTGGAGGCTGTGATGAGTGGAAAAATTAGGGTTCTTGTTGCAAAACCTGGTCTTGATGGACACGACAGAGGGGCTAAAGTAGTAGCTAGAGCGTTAAGGGATGCAGGTTTTGAGGTAATATATACGGGATTAAGAAAAACACCTCAGGAAATAGCTCGTATAGCTTTAGAGGAAGATGTTAACGTAGTAGGGCTTAGTCTCTTGAGCGGCGCACACAATGAGCTTTTTCCTGCTGTAATAGAAGAGCTTAAGAAAGCTGGTCTTAATGATGTCGTCGTGTTTGGCGGTGGTGTTATACCAGAAGAAGATATACCGTTTTTAAAGAAGAGTGGACTTGGCGCAGTATTTACTCCGGGTACTCCGTTACAGATGGTCGTTGATTTTGTAAAAGATAATGTAAAACCAAGGTAAAAGATGAATACGCGAGCAGAAATATCAAGAGCCCTTAGTACAGTAGAGAACAGAAGTAAGGGCTATTTAGACCTCTTAGATAAACTATATAAGCAAGGTAAACCAGCAAGGGTGATAGGTGTTACTGGTTCTCCCGGCGCTGGCAAAAGTACACTTGTTGATGCCTATGTTAATCTTCTTGCAAAAGAAGGTAAAAAAGTCGCTGTCATAGCTGTAGATCCAAGTTCTCCATTTTCTGGTGGGGCTCTTTTGGGTGACAGAATACGCATGAGCTCTAATTCTGATAATGTTTTTATCAGGAGTGTTGCTACCAGAGGTGCGATGGGTGGAGTTAGTGACGCTGTATTTAATATGATAGTAGTATTTAGGGCCGCAGGTTATGACAATATAATAATTGAAACAGTTGGAGTTGGTCAGAATGAGATAAGTATATCAAAGTTAAGTGATATAACTTTACTTGTTATGAACCCCGGTACAGGCGATGATATCCAAATGATGAAAGCTGGTATTATGGAAATAGGTGATGTTTTTGTAATAAATAAAAGTGACCTAGAAGGTGCTGATGAAATGGAAGCTTTTCTTAGAGCTAGCTTTACAGAAAGAGCAGAGCGGATATTTAGGATATCAGCAAAGCACAATAAAGGTATTGATGCTCTAAAAGAGGCTGTAGATAATATATATATAAAAGATGCAGAGCTTGTTTCAAAAAAATCAGAGCATATACTCAAAGAAGGTTTAAGGTATCTTATCCTTGGTGAAGTATCAAGGGAACTTGATAAAGTGCTTGGTGATGCAGATGTAAAGATACAAGAAATAGTTAGTGCAAAAGAAAGTCCTTATTCGCAAATGAAAAAAGTATTAAAGAACATTATTAAATAGGAGGCTCTTAATGGTAACAAAGATCGATCACATAGGAATAGCGGTTAATAGTATAGACGAGCAGATCCCATATTACAGGGACGCTCTTGGCCTTGAAATAGAAAAAATAGAAACAGTTGAGAGTGAAGGTGTAAAAGTGTGTTTCATAAGAGTAGGTGATACTCATATAGAACTTTTAGAACCTATAAGTGATACCTCTCCTGTTAAGAAATTCATTGAAAAGAACGGGCAAGGGGTACATCACATAGCTTATGCAAGTAATGATATCGTAAAGTCTGTACTCGACGTTAAAGGTAAGAACTTCCAGCTTATAAATGAACAACCAAAAACAGGAGCTAAAGGAAAGTTGATATGTTTTCTTCACCCAAAGTCTACTTTTGGTGTGCTAACTGAAATATGTCAGGAAACAGAAATCCACTAAAACAAGGAGGCTGCTTCTATTATGACGAGTATATCAAAGCTACACAAGGTAATGGAGTTAAAAGAAAAGGCACGTCTTGGTGGTGGAGAAGACCGCATAGCAGAACAGCACGCTAAAGGAAAACTTACAGCAAGAGAAAGATTAGAAATACTTTTGGATGAAGGTAGTTTTGAAGAATTTGATATGCTTAAAACCCATCGCTGTACTTATTTTGGTATGGAAAAAAAGAAGTTCTATTCTGATGGGGTTATAACTGGACATGGCACTATAGATCACAGACAAGTATTTGTGTTCGCTCAGGACTTTACTGTGCTGGGTGGGAGTCTTTCTCAGGCTTATTCAGAAAAAATATGCAAGGTAATGGAAATGGCCTATAAAGTTGGTGTTCCAATAATAGGACTTAATGATTCTGGAGGAGCAAGGATACAAGAGGGGATAGATTCACTAGCTGGATATGCAGATATATTCTTAAAGAACGTAATGTATTCTGGTGTAGTGCCACAGCTTTCTGCTGTAATGGGTCCTTGTGCAGGAGGGGCTGTTTATTCTCCAGCGATGACAGATTTTATAGTCATGAGTAAAGGTTCACACATGTTTGTTACTGGCCCAAAGGTTGTTAAGACCGTTACCAACGAGAACGTTGATGAAGAAACACTTGGCGGTGCAATGGTACACGCTGCGAAAAGTGGTAATGTACATTTTGTTACAGATACAGAAGAAGAGACTTTGTTGTTGCTAAGGAAAATAATAAGTTATGTTCCACAGAACAACATGAATGAACCACCCATAATACAGAATAACGATCCAATAGATAGAGAACCAGAAGAGTTAAATAATATAATACCAGATAGTCCAGTACTTCCTTATGACATGTTGGACATCATACACAGCGTTGTAGATAAAGGAGAGTTTCTTGAAGTCCAAAGATATTTTGCCCCCAACATTATTTGTGGTTTTGCAAGGATGGGTGGCAGGAGTGTTGGGATAGTAGCAAATCAACCCAAAGTTCTAGCTGGTGTCCTTGATATAAATTCGTCTAGAAAGGCGGCAAGGTTCGTTCGTTTTTGTGATAGTTTTAATATTCCATTAATTACCTTTGTAGATGTTCCGGGATTTTTGCCCGGTACTGTGCAGGAGTATGGTGGGATAATACAACATGGTGCAAAACTACTATATGCCTATGCAGAGGCAACTGTTCCAAAAATTACAGTTATAACAAGAAAAGCCTACGGTGGTGCATACGACGTAATGAGCTCTAAACATCTTAGGGGAGACCTTAACCTTGCATGGCCAACTGCAGAAATAGCAGTTATGGGTGCAGAAGGTGCTGTAGAGATATTATATAGAAAAGAACTTTCCTCATCTAATGAAGAAGGATTAAAACAAAAATTAGAAAAACAATACAGAGATGCTTTTGCTAGTCCAATACTTGCGGCAGAAAGAGGTTATATAGACGATATAATCCAACCTTCTATGACAAGATTCAAGATCATTAAGTCATTAGTTGCGTTAAGTACTAAGACAGATATAAATCCGGCAAAAAAACACGGCAATATTCCCCTATAGGAGTGATAGATGCTTTTTGATGGTGTTATAGTATCTGTAGTAAGTATTTTAGTCGTATTTATCGGTATATCAATGATCCTTGCCCTCATAGTTCTAATGGGTAACATCTCTATTAAAAGAACTCAAAAAAAACTATCAAAGCAACTTAAGCCTGTTACAAAGCAAGAAGTAAAAATGCCTGCAGAAGTAAGTTCTGCAATAGCAATGGCTCTGTATCTTAATAAATTTTTGTCTGATGAGGAACACCACATGATAACTATACAAAAATCCACCATGCCTTTTTCTCCTTGGTTAACTAAGGGAAGGAATAGTGTGGTGTCTCAGAATAATTCGTTCTACGGGAGGAAAAAATAATGAAAGAGTTTGAATTCGTTATCCACGGGAATGAATATAAGGTAAAAATACTTTCTTTTATAGAGGGAGAACCGGGTCAAGAACTTGGAAAGGTAATTGTAAATGGAGTTGAATACGACGTTGCCGTAAAAAGACCTGTTGCAAAAACTCCAGAGATAAAAAGGGTGCCTGTTGTTCACAGCACGGTAGAGGGAGGAGTTCTAACTTCACAAGAAGGTGCTAGTAGTTTATCGCATGTAAAAGCACCTCTTCCGGGTGTAATTGTTAAGCTCAATTGTTCTGTTGGCGATACTATAAAGATGGGTCAAACGTTACTTGTGCTTGAAGCTATGAAAATGCAAAATGAGATACAAAGTCCAAAAGATGGAAAAATAAAAACAATAAATATAAAAGAGAATCAAAGTGTAATAGAGGGTGAAGACCTTATAGTCATAGAATGAGGTAAAGGAGTTTTAAGTGGATTTTAGTTCTGGACTTTTAAGATTTATAACGAGCAGTGGCTTTGCACACCTTGACTACAGATTCATGATTATGATCCTTGTAGGAATAGTTTTGGTATATCTTGCAATAGCTAAAAAGTTTGAACCTCTGCTTTTATTGCCGATAGGTTTTGGTATTATCGTCGGGAATATCCCGTTTGCGAGGGGTATGGAAATTGGTATATATGAAGAAGGTTCTGTTCTTAATTACCTATATCAAGGTGTTATAAAAGGGATCTATCCACCTATAATATTCTTGGGAATAGGGGCAATGACGGATTTTAGTGCGATGCTCTCTAAACCAAGGTTGATCCTTTTGGGTGCGGCGGCACAGGTAGGCATTTTCCTCGCTTTTATAGGAGCTATAGTTTTGGGATTCTCAATAAAAGAAGCAGGAGCAATAGGAATAATAGGTGGGGCAGATGGTCCTACTGCAATATTTTTAACATCCAAACTTGCTCCAGATTTTATAGGTCCTATAGCCATAACTGCATATTCATATATGGCGTTAATACCAATAATACAGCCTCCTATAATGAGACTTTTAACGACTAAAAAAGAAAGAATGATAAAGATGCCTCCGCCAAGAGTAGTGTCAAAGTTAGAAAAGGTAATATACCCAGTTATAATAACCATCGTTTGTGGGCTTGTAGCTCCTGGATCTTTGATACTAGTCGGTATGCTTTGTTTTGGTAATATACTAAAGGAATCTGGTGTTACAGAAAGACTTTCTAACACGGCAAGAACAGCCTTAATAGATTCTGTTACAATGATGCTTGGTTTTTGTGTTGGCGCAAGTACTCAGGCAGATGTCTTTTTAACATTTAACTCACTGAAGATATTTATGTTGGGTGCCATAGCTTTTGCTACAGCAACTGCTGGTGGGGTCCTTTTTGCGAAATTAATGAATCTTTTTTTGAAAGAGAAAATAAATCCTTTAATAGGTTCTGCAGGAGTTTCTGCCGTACCAGCAGCAGCACGTGTTTCACAGAAACTAGGACTAGAAGCAGACCCCAATAACCATATTCTGATGCAAGCAATGGCACCAAATGTAGCTGGTGTCATAGGTAGTGCACTGGCCGCGGGGATACTACTAGCATTATTAGCTTGATACATGTAGTTTTGTAATATAGAAAACAATTACTTAGGAAGGGAGGTGTTTTCATGAAAAATACTTTTTCTGTATTATTGTTTTTGTTCATTATCTTAAGCGTATCTAGTTGTAACGTTTTTGACTGGATGGAACCAACAACAGATCATTTTGATCGTTGCAAAGGACTTAACGATAAAGGGGACTTTGAAGCCGCTATAAAAGAATGTGAAAAGGCAGACGGTACAGATCCAGAAGTTCAGCTAGAACTTGCAGATGCAAGACTTGCAACACTCGGTGTTGGTATTGAATATCTTTCAGATATCTTTCTTAACTCAGCAGATGGAACAACAACTATAGTTAGTTTGGCAGAGAGTTTAATAAATATTGGTAGTATTAATTGGGAAAATCACGACGAGAAGATGGAATATGCTAACGATGCAATTGAAGCTGTAGATAATTATGGTGAAATTTTAAAGAAGAACCATGCTTACTGTGAAGAAGTTTATTACGTTACAAACCCAGCTGTAGAGTGTCCTCAAATAGCGGCTTTCTATAGCACACTTGCAAGAGTGTCTTTGGTTTCTGCAACGCTTGCTTATGCAGATATAAGGCCAGATACTGGCAATCAGAACGGCAAGGTAGAAAAAAGAGACGTTTGTAATCCAGACAATGCTAACTGTACCAATGGCAAACTGTGTGTGAATGATCCTGCATCACCTTTTTATACTGGTGATTGTGAAGGGATGCTATCTGCAGACGCTGCAGATGCAGGAGATGCACTTGTGACCTTAACGTCGGATTTAGGTGCTCTTAATCTTCCCGGTCTTGAGGATGCAGTTGATGAGATGGTTGGTATAGAAGTTTGGGACCCAATATCCGGGACGTACCAAAAAATAACAGCTAGTGGTATGGATACATATAGAGCAGATGCCGGTAGAGATATTTTAAGAAGCATAGCAAGGTAAAGGAGGAGAGCAATGAATAAAATATTTTATATACTAGTAGTTTTTGCAACGCTCTCTTTGGGAGCAGAAGAATATGATAAGCTCTATAGGGGCTCAAGGCCAATGGGTATGGGTGGTGCCTTTACAGCTATCAGCGATGATGAGAACGCTTTATTCTATAACCCAGCTGGTCTTAACAGGATAAAACCCGGAGAAGGTAAAATTGTTCTTCTAAATCCTATGTTGGTCCTTAATAGACCAGCGATGGATGTTATAAATAAAATAAGTGATAAACTTACTAAGGATCCAATAGATGCCCTTTCTCCTCATATTGGACAGAACATGCATGCAAATCTTATGACTAGCATGCCGTATTGGGTAAGACACAACTTTGGGCTTGCGGTTATGTTCCCTAACGTAAAAAATGATACAACACTAAGAAGGAATATAGCTCTAGAAGCTAAAGAGCATGCCATTATTGATTCTGGTCTTTTAGTTAGCATGTCACATGGGTTCTTACAGGACAGACTTTCTGTTGGTGCTACTCTTAAGTTCCTTGTAAGAGGCGCTGGAGACGTTACAATGAACGCTGTTCAACTTTATACAAAAAAGGGAATAGCATTTAAAGATATAGGTGGTTATGGTTTTGGTGTAGATGCAGACCTTGGAGCTATGTATACTTTTAATAAAGTAGCTTTCTTTATTCCTACTATAGCGATGAGTATTAACAACATTGGTGCTACAAAATTTCCTACACGTTTTGAAGATAGTGGCTATGATCTGCCAGACAGTTATAGACTTAAAAGAAGCCTGAGCTTAGGTAGTAAATTTGAGTTGCCTAATGCTTGGCGTTTTACAAAATGGTTAGTTGCTTTTGATATTAACGATATTGGATTAGGTGGTTCTTTATTTAAAAAAATACATCTTGGTACAGAAGCTTGGTTATTTGATTTCTTCGGACTTAGAGGAGGTATTAATCAAGGTTATCTTACATTCGGTCTAACGTTGGATATACCTGTAATGCAGGTGGACTTTTACACTTATGCAGAAGAATTGGGCAACAGCGTAGGTACTAAAGGTGATAGAAGGATAGGAGTACAACTCAGTTTTGGGTGGTAGTATTTTGAGATGGGGTTTAAATCAGGGTTTGTTTGTATTGCAGGGCTTCCTAATGCAGGAAAGTCTACACTCATAAATAGAGTGTTGGAAAGTAAACTGCTTGCAGTTTCTGATAAGCCCCAGACTACTAGGAACAACATACTTGGCATATTTACATCAAAAGATGCTCAGATAGTATTTATAGATACACCCGGATATCACAATATACAGAAAGAAATAAATAAATTCTATGTTAACGAGGCTGTATCTGCATCCAATAAAGCAGACCTTGTGGTGTATCTTTTTGATGCCAAGGAGTCCTTAAGTAAAAGACTAGTCCTTAATGATGAGTTCATTACAGA
>CAYPMK010000020.1:0-14206 GCA_964411885.1 uncultured Bdellovibrionales bacterium | reverse complement strand
ATGCCAAGGAGTCCTTAAGTAAAAGACTAGTCCTTAATGATGAGTTCATTACAGAGATATTAAAAAAGAAAGATCGTGAAAAGATATTACCAGTAGTATCCAAAGTGGATCTTTTACGTCCAGAGCAGTTCTTGAAACTAAAGAAAAGGCTAAGTGAGCAATATGGATTTAATGAAGACAAAATATTAGGTGTCTCTGTACCTAAAAGTGTTGGTGTTGCAGAACTTTTATTAAAAATAAAAGAAACACTACCAGAAGGGCCTATGTATTACGCCGAGGACGATCTTACTGATAGGAACTTGAGGTTCTTGTGTGCAGAATTGATAAGAGAGAAGATCTTTTTGTTTACCAAAGAAGAAATACCTTATTCAACAGCTGTTCAAATAACAAAATACGAAGAGAAGTCAGCTTTACACAGAATATTCGCAGATATTTACGTCGAAAAAGACACACAGAAAGGCATTATAGTTGGCAGCAATGGATCTATGATAAAAAAGATAGGTTCAGCCGCAAGAAAAGATATAGAGGAGCTTGTTGACTCCAAAGTATATCTTGAACTTTTTGTTAAGGTAAAAAAGGATTGGACCAAAGATAAAGAATTCTTAAAGGAGTTGGGTTACAAGTGAAACTTGCAATAGTAGGAAGACCAAATACAGGTAAATCCAGCCTCTTTAATCGGTTGGCAGGAAAAAATAAAGCAGTTACAGATGATGTTCCGGGTGTAACAAGGGACAGGCTATATGTAGAAGCTGATTTCTATGGAAAAAAAGTGGTTCTCATAGACACAGGTGGTTACGAATTTGAGGGAGAAGAAATAAGCAAGCACATAGTAAGACAGATACACATGGCCTTAGATGAAGCAGATGCTGTTCTTTTTGTTGTGGATGGGAAAGAAGGTCTTAATCCTGCAGACAAGGACGTAGCTAACATATTAAGGAAGTCTGAAAAACCTGTTGTACTTGTAATAAATAAGATAGATCATGACAAACTGAATTATGATGAATTTCACTCTATAGGTATAAAAGATATGATACCTGTGTCTTCTGCACATGCGCTTGGTATAGGTAATCTTGTAGACAGAGTGTTGGAAATTATGGAAGAGCAAAAAATTGTACGTCCTTCTAGTATCAGCGATGAAACTGACCTTCCTATAAAACTTGCAATAGCAGGAAGACCTAATACCGGTAAATCTACGATGCTAAATTCCATGATAGGTGAACAAAGAGCGGTTACAAGTGATATCCCCGGTACTACAAGGGACGTCATAGATATAGAATTAAAGAACAAGTTTGGTGATTTTATAATAATGGATACAGCTGGCATAAGGAGACACGCAAAAACATCGTCTAAGATAGAAGTTTATTCAATTTTTAGATCAAAAGAAGTGATAAAGTTCTCTGATGTTTGTTTGTTGATGATAGATGGAGTAGAAGGTTTTACTCATCAGGATAAAAAAGTATCTCAGATAATATCAGAGGCTGGGGTTGCCTGTGTTGTTGTAATAAACAAGAGGGATCTCATGAAAAAAGAATTCACCAAAGACGAATTGTATTCACAAATACCATATCTTGATTATGCTCCAGTGGTTTATGTTTCTGCTCTTTTTGATAAGGATTTTTCTAAAGTATTCAAAACAGTCTCTAAAGTATATGCAGAAAGGAAAAAGAATATAAGCACAGCAGATCTTAACAGGTTCTTGAAAAGTGCTTTAAACTATAAAACACCGCCGCTTATTTCTGGTAAAGAAGTTAAACTAAAATACATAGTGCAGGCATCTAAAGAAAAAGGAGGGGTGCCAAGGTTCATTATATACGGCAAGAACGCAAAACTTACCCATTCGTCTTATAGAAGGTATCTTGTAGCAAAGTTGAGAGAAGAATATGGGTTTATAGGGAATCCTGTAGACATCGTATTCAAAGAGGAAAGGTAAAAAATGCTCATTCTTTTTATAGCTTCTAATTTACTCTTACAATGTTCACAGGCTACCATGTATCCTGTGCAACCAAAACCGATGGAACCACTCGTACAGGAGCTTAATACTAAAAATATAAATTCAAAATTAGTTAAAACTTCTGGTTTGGACAAAAAATTACTTAATTTTTCTTTAGCGGTGACATATTTTAAGGAATCCAAATGGAAACAAGCCTACAATCTATTGAATGGTCTTTCTGATCTTAAATATCTTGATCGTCATATAAAATATTTTAAGTCGATATCAGCCATAAATGCTTATGATGATAGCGCGCACATACGTAGTGCTGTTAATGATCTTTATTATTTGAACGGCAGAGGAGGCACTACTGCAGAAGACCTTAAACAATACATAGCTAAAGCAGAGTTTAAATTGTCTTTAGCCGAAGCAAAAGTTAGTAATTATATATTAGCCTTGGATCTTCTATCTAGAGCAAGAAAAAATAGTTATTCAGATCTTAAGTCTGAATTTGAACTTGCTAGTATTTTTACCAAGTGGGACAAAAAAATATCTCATGAACTTATTTTAGAGCTCTATAGACGTTTTGGCGACAACGTAAAACCATATTTACTAAAACTAAATAAGAACGATAAACAAGAAATAGAAGACGCCATAGGGATAATAGTAAACAGGGAAAGTGCTGAATCTAAAATAAAGACTCAAGTAGTAGATGAACAAGCAGAACTATCCAGTACTATATCAAACGCTATTGAAAATAAGGATTATTCCTCTTTTAAAAGTAATGTGGTCATATATTTAAGAAAATACAACAGAGCCCCTTATAACAGGGATTTCTATAATAAATTTGCCTCGTTCATGGAAGCTTCAATAATAGAAGGCAAACATTCTGCTTCATATTTTGATGATGTATTAGAACATACAGACAAGGATTACGTAGAAAAACTTGCCTTACGTTTTTGGCAACGTTCAGCATGGAAAGACACAGAACATCTATTAAAACTCCTTACTGAAAAGTTTCCTCTCTATGATAAAGGGCAGTTCCTTTTAGCCTCTTATTATGAGGACAGAGATGAAAGATCTAATGCACTTGAGCATTATAAGAACTTAGTAGATGAGTTCCCAAAGAGTACTTATTATCCAAGGTCTCTTTTTAAGTATGCTTGGCTAAAGATGCTGAACAAGGATTATAAAACTTGTGCAGATCTTTTCTCTAGATATCTTAATGAGGGGGGAGAGAGTTACGACTGGGCTATAACAGCGGCAATGTATTTTCAATCAAGATGTATGGATAGATCTTCTAAGAAAGAAGATGCAGGTTTATTAAAACAGGAACTTATATCTAAATATCCATTTTCTTTTTATTCACTTATAGCGATGGATGAATTGGACATGGATGTTGTAAAGAGCCTTGAAGAAAGTATAAAACCAGTTGTTTACAGTGAAGAAGCGGTATCACCACAAGACCTTTATACAATGAATACAGCCTCTTTATTGATACGAGCTGGTGTTCTTGATTGGGCCAGAAAGGAACTTTCAGTTATAGACTTGGATAGGCTTAGCCCTGAATATCTTGAGATAGTTTCTGACATGTATAAATTGGCAAACATGCACGATATGGCTTTTATAGCCGCAGGAAAGTTGATGTTGAACCTTAAGGGATATAGTTCAAGAGATCATGCACAAATGCATTTTCCTAAACCATATATGGATATAGTTGATAATTTTTCTAAGGCTACTGGTGTTGAACCGTACATAATATTTGCCATAATGAAAAGAGAGAGTGCTTTTAATAAAGACGCTGTTTCAAGAGCTGGAGCCATGGGATTGATGCAGTTAATGCCCTATACAGCACAAAGGGTAGAACCCGGCATAGATCATAAAAAACTTAAGGATGCAGAGACTAATATAAGATTGGCATCTTTATATCTTAAGAAACTTTTTGAAAAATATAATGGGAATCTTATTTATGTTGCAGCAGCATATAACGCCGGAGAAGAAAACCTTGATAGATGGGTAAAATGGTATGGTTCTAAATTAGACAACATAGAGTTTATAGAGAATATTCCATTCTTTGAAACTAGAGCTTATGTAAAAAGTGTTGTTGCAAATTACTATATGTATAATGCACTATACATGAAGAAAAAAATAGATATAGACCACGTTATAAGGATAGACCTAAAAAAAGGAGAATAGCCTTATGCAAGTTTTAGATTCAATAATAATTGGCGCTGGACCAGCAGGTATGACCGCAGGGATCTATCTGGCAAGATCTGGAAGAAGTTGTGTGATAGTAGAAGCTGGAGTAGCTGGAGGACAGGTTTTTATAAATCATCTTGTAGAGAATTATCCGGGTTTTCCAGAACCTATAAAGGGTAGTGAGCTTGCAGAATTAATGGAAAAACAAGTAAGAAGACTTGGTGTAGAGATAAAGAACAGTCTTGTTACGTCAATAAATAAAGAAAAAGATCATTTTCTTGTGAAGGGATACAATTTGGAACTAAAAAGCAAAACACTTATCTACGCTGCTGGTTCTAAACCAAGACCTTTAGGTATACCGGGAGAAGAAAGATTGTTCGGTAGTGGTGTTTCTTATTGTTCTACTTGTGATGGGATGTTCTTTAAAGGAAAGAACGTCGTAGTTATTGGTGGAGGCAATTCTGCATTACATGGTGCTGAGTATCTTGAAAAGATATGTAACTCAGTATCATTAGTTCACAGAAGGGATGAATTTAGGGGAGATCTAATGTTAGTGGAAAGACTTAAGAGCTCTGGTCGTGTTAAGATGTTGTTGAGTCATGAGCCATTAGAAGTTCTAGGAGATAAAAAAGTAGATTCTTTACGTTTAAAGGATGTAAAAACGAGTAAGACAGTTGACCTTAAATGCGATGGTGTTTTTATATATGTTGGCTATCAACCACAAAGTGAGCTCTTAAAAGGACTTTGTGATATGGATGACTATGGGTACGTTTTAACAGATAGTAGCATGTCTAGTAGCCTTAAAGGGCTGTATTGTGCAGGGGATATAGTTAAAAAGGCCCACAGGCAAATGGTTACAGCTACAAGTGATGGCTGTATAGCGGCTCTAGGTGTTAATGAGTATCTTAATAAAAACAAATAGTTAAATAATGCCCTAAGAACATAAACTTCTTGAAAAATCTAGGTTTTTGTGGTTTATTGCGTCAGTTAAATAAAACAAAAAAGAGAGCAAAAACTTATTGATACTTAGTTTTATATTTTTCCTAAATCTCTAACACTCAAGCAATAGGAGGGAACTTTTTATGGCTGTGTCTGTAGACAACAAGAGAATCGTAACGATGGTATCTGTGGATGGTAATGGTAAGACCAATATCACCAAAAGACTTTTAAACGCAAAGGATAAGCTAGCAGTTGAACCAGAGGAAGCTAATAGAAATTATACTTTATTCTCTAAGACATACATGGTTGATATGTCAGATAATAGAGAACTTTATTTGTTGGATACGCCGGGTTCTCTTAATTACATAAATGACGTTGTTAACTGTTCAAGAGTTTCTAACGGTGCTGTATATGTAATAAATGGTGTGAGTGGAGCTACAGATCAGGGACTAAGACATTGGTGGAGAATAAATGATTATAAATTATCTACTTTAATATTCGTAAGTATGATGGATGACCCATCAGCAGATTTTGATAAAGCCCTAGAAAGTATAAAATCACAGTTCGGTATATCACCAGTACCAGTTGTTATACCTATTGGTAAAGGTGAGGAACTTGTTGGCGTTATTAATCTAATGAAACAGAAATTATATACGTACAAAGACGATAGTGGAAAAGCAAAAGAAGAGGACATACCAGCTCAGTATGCAGATCTTGTGGCAAAGTATAGGAGCATAATGGTAGAGGCTGTAGTAGAGAATGACGAAAATCTTATGTCTCAATATCTTGAAGGTAAAGAAATATCCATGGAAGACCTAAGGAAGGTTCTTGGCGTTTCTGTTAAAGCTAGGACTGCTTTTCCTGTATTTGCCGGTTCAGCTTCAAAAGGTATAGGTGTAGATCAGTTAAGAGAAGGTATATTCTATTATCTACCATCTGGAGCTGAGTTTAATCAACTTAAGTTCAAAGGGGAAGATAATATAAACACATCAGAAACAGCACCTTTATCTGCTTACGTATTTAAGACGAGAATGGATGCTTATACTGGTAAATTGAATTATGTGAAGATAGTTAGTGGTAAGTTAAACAAGAATTCAAAAGCTATAATAGCAGACAACAATCACTCTTTAAAACTATCAAAAATCAGCAAACCATATGTAGATGGACTTAAGGCTATAGAAGAGGCTGTAGCTGGAGACATAGTTGTACTTGATAAGTGTGACGACCTTAAGACTGGTTGTACAATAGTTGATAGTTCTATATCTTCAAAAATGTTCGAAGCTTCTCCAGAACCAAAAAGAGTTTTGAGTTATGCAGTTGAAGTAGCAGACAAAAAGCTAGAAGAAAAGGTGGGCGCAGCATTAAGGAAGATAACAGAAGAAGATCCATCTGTTTCTTTTAACAGAGTGGCAGAAACAAAAGAGTTAGTTCTTTCTGGAGTTGGACAGTTACAGATGGACGTCGTCCTAGAAATGCTAAAAGAAAGATATAAATTAGATGTTAGTTTTAGACCTCCAAGGATACCTTACAGAGAGTCTATAAAGAAGAGCGTTAAGGAAGTACAAGGTAAACATAAAAAACAATCTGGTGGACACGGGCAATATGGTGACTGTGTTATCAACGTAGAACCATTGAAAAGAGGTGGTGGATTTGAGTTCGTTGATGCGATTGTTGGTGGTGTTATACCAAGACAATACATACCTTCTGTAGAGAAAGGTATAGTAAAGACAATGGAACGTGGTGTTATAGCAGGATTTCCAGTAATAGATTTTAAGGTTACTTTGGTATATGGAAGTTATCACGACGTTGATTCTTCTGATATGGCCTTTCAAATAGCTGGTTCTATGGCGTTCAAAAAAGCCATGGAAGATGCAAATCCAGTTCTTTTAGAGCCTGTTATGGAAGTAACTATAAACATACCAGAACGTTTTCTTGGAGCAATAACCAATGATCTTAGTGGAAGAAGAGGGCGTATAACAGGAATGGATACTTCAAATGAGGGAAGTATTGTTAAAGCGACAGTTCCTCTTGCTGAACTTTTGACCTATGCTCCAGAGCTTCATTCCATGACACAGGGTTTAGGGTTGTTTGAGATGAAATTCTTTACTTATGAAGAAGTTCCATCTCAGAATGTTAACAAGATAGCTGAAGAAACAAAGAAATGGAAACAGGACGAAGAGACACTTTCTTAACAGAGTAGAACAAGGAGTAGTATATAAATGGGAAGACACGACGATACTTGGAGGGTTTTTAAGATAATAAGCGAATTCGTGGAAGGGTTCGAGAAACTTTCCAAGGCAGGTCCTTCTATCGCTGTTTTTGGTTCAGCAAGGGTAAAAGAGGATGAACCACTATATGATGCGGCAAGAAAGATGGGACAAGAAATAGCAAAATCTGGTTTTAATGTTGTTACAGGTGGTGGACCGGGTGTTATGGAGGCCGCTTCTAGAGGCGGTAAAGACGCTGGTGGAAAGACCATTGGTCTTAATATTAAGCTACCAAAAGAGCAGGGCAATCCTTATCTGGATATAAGGATAGACTTCAATTACTTTTTTGCAAGAAAGGTAATGTTCAAAAAATATTCCAACGGGATCATAATATGCCCCGGTGGTTTTGGTACCATGGATGAGATGTTTGAAGTATTGACGCTGATACAGACCAGAAAAACAAGATGGACCCCTGTTGTGCTTTATGATTCAAAATATTGGAATCACTTAATAGAGTTCTTTAAAACCCATATGGTAGCCAATGGTTATATTGGAAAGAATGATCTCAACTTAATAAAACTTAGTGATGATCCAAAAGAAGCAGTAAAGTTCATTGTTGATGTTTATAAGTCCAGCGAAGAAGCAAGGACTTCCTTGATAGATCTGGAGGAGTGAGAATATGCATATATGCATGATTAACATTCATGGCCATTTAAAAAAAGATGGTTCGCCAATAGGTGGGCATCCTGATACTGGTGGTCAAATAGTTTATGTACTTAATCTGGCGTATTACCTTGGTCAGAAAGGCCATAAAGTAGATGTATTCACACGTGCATTCAAAGACGATAAATGGAAGGGTTTCGACGTTAAAATAGAGAAACTTTCGTCTAACGTTAACATAGTGAGGATACCATGTGGACCTAGTACATATGTACAAAAAGAGGAGATATGGCCCTACATAAGTGAATTTACATCGGGGATAGAGGATTATTATAAGAGGAATAAAAAGAGCTTTGATATAATAAATACCCATTATGCAGATTCTGGTTCTTGTGGAGTTCTTTTAAAGGCTCGTACAGGAAAACCATTGGTGCACTGTGGTCACTCACTTGGTGCTCTCAAACTACAGAATGCAGGAATAACACAAGGTAACTTCCTTAGTGTTAACAAGAAATATAGTTTCCATACTAGATTGTTTGCAGAAAGGACAACGCTTAACTGGGCAGACAGCGTAGTTGTTTCTACAGAAGAAGAACGTTATCAACAGTATGGACTAGACCTTTATGAAGGTTCTATAGATATAGAAGACCAGAAGTTCGTGATAATAGCATCGGGAGTTAACACAGATGCGTTCTATCCTTGGAAGGGTAAACCAACCCAAGTTGACAAGAGTGCAGAAAAAACTATGGAAGATATAATGGAAGAAGGAATAGATCCTTCAAGAAGAGGACTTCCTTCTATATTCATGGTTGGTCGTCTTGATCCAAGAAGGAACATCCTTGGACTTATAGAGGCTTATGCTAATAATCGTTTGTTGCAAGAACAAGCTAATCTTTTTATATCATCTGGTGGTCTTCTAGATCCAACTTTCATAAAGAATTGGGAAGGTATGCAAACCAATTACAAAACTTTATTGAAAGATATAAGGAAGCTGATGGTAAAGAATGGCTTGCAAGGCAAGATAGTCCTTACTGATATATTTGATTACGACAAAGAATATCCAGGGGTATTAAGATATGCAGCAAAGAACAGGTGGGTTTATGTTAATCCAGCTCTCCATGATACTAGAGGTATTGCAGTTCTAGAGGCTATGGCAAGTGGACTCCCTGTTGTTACCACTTCTACAGGCTCTACGTCACATCTTGTAGATAATGGCAACTACGGTGTTATGGTAGACACTGCAGATAGTAGAAGTATAGCCAATGGTTTATTATCTATACTTACCGACGAGAATGAGTGGGATAGGATATCAAAGAAAGCTTATGAATTCGTTAACAAGAATTATTCTTGGTCCGTTATAACAGCTAAGTTCGATAAGATATTTAAAGAAGTAACAGCAAAAAAAGACGGTAAAAAGTCAAAATATGCTCTGCTTCCACCAAGGTATCTTAGAAAACCAAGTGATAAGAGCGAAAAAGACCTTATAGATGATCTAAGAACTTTCTTGTTCAATGTTTCTGAGGGAAAGAGACAAGCTTCAAAAGTCTCTAGGGATCTTGCTGATCTAATAATAGATGAGCTTACAGCGAGAAAGAAAAAACCATTCGTGTTTGCTATGCTCGGTGAAACAGGTGCTGGCAAAACAACTATTGCTAACAAACTTTCAAGGACTCTTAATAATCTTGGTTATGAATCTGTGTTCTTAAAAATGGAAGACTACATGATAGATCTTCCAAAGGACCTTGTAGAAAAAAGAGTTAGGAAGGGTGTTAAGAATTCAGTAGGACCTGCAGAAATAGATATCAATCAACTTAATCAGCATATTAAGGAATTATTGGATGGTGGTACGGTTGTATCCCCAGTGGTCAATGTAAAAGCTAATTCTAGAAAAATGAGAACTATAAAGGGCAAACCTTTGTACGTTATAATAGTGGAAGGAGCTTACTGCGATAAACTCAAGAATATAGATATGCTTGTACATTTTGACATAGATTTTGAGCAGTTAAGGCTACAGAGGGCAAAAAAAGAAGATATTGCATTATATCCAAAGGGAGATGCAGTAAGGACCCTATTGGAAGACATTTTGAGAGTGGAGCATGAACATATAGTTGGGGCTGGGCTTTCAGAAGAAGCGGACCTAAAAATAAATAGCAAGTATGAGATACTTTATAGGTTCCCAGTCCATAATGTTACCATATAACCATATATATATGTTAATCCTATCTTGATAATGTTATTGGATTATTGTATATAAATCCATGGGGGTTGCCTCTGTGGTTGTTGGCCCTACACGAAGTTATGGGGAGTAGTGAATAATATGAGAATAAAGAGGCTGGAACTTCTTGGATTCAAATCCTTCATGTCCAAGACAGTCATAAATTTCGACAAAGGTCTTACCGGTGTTGTTGGACCAAATGGTTGTGGAAAAAGTAATATTGTAGACGCTCTTCTGTGGGTAATGGGAGAACAAAGTCCTAAGAGTCTTAGAGGCTCAAGCATGGAAGATGTTATATTCAACGGTAGTGATAAGAGAAAGCCTTCATCCGTAGCAGAAGTAACTATAGTTCTAGAGAACGACGGTGTGTTCCCAGCAGGCTATATTAATTTTTCTGAAATAGGTGTAACAAGAAGATTATACAGGAACGGAGAAAGTGAATATCTTATAAACAAAGTTCCAGTAAGATTAAAGGATGTTAAAGAAATATTCATGGACAGCGGCGCAAGGACTTATGCCGTAATAGAACAGGGTGAAATAGAAAGAATAATATTAACTAAACCAGAAGAAAGAAGAGAGATTATAGAAGAAGCTGCAGGCATTACAAAATATAAATCCAGAAAAGAGGAATCACAAAGAAAACTAGAAACAACAGAACAGAACCTTCTTAGGTTGAACGATATAATTACAGAACTATCTAGACAACTTGCCGACGTAGAAAGACAAGCAAAAAAAGCCCAGAACTACAAAAAGATGTCAGAAGAACTAAAGGACCTAGAACTTAAGCTTGGTTCAAGAGAATATGCAAGGTTAGAGGAAAAGGCTGTTGACCTTAGGGCTCAAATAGAGAGTCTTGAGAAAGAGAAACTTGAACTTAGTAACACGGTATCAAAGCTGGAACTTGATCTTGAATCAGAAAAATCTAGAAAGCTGGGTGTTGAGAGTCAAATAAGTAGCCTACAGAACAAAACCGTAGAGCTTAATACTGCTTTAAGCACCGCCGGTGCAAGACTAGATATGATAAAGGATGAAAAGGCTAACATAGGAAAGAACGCAGAATTAAGGACCTTTGAAGTAGAAGCCTTAAAGGTAAGAATAGAAAGAACAGAAGCTGAATTGTCTGGCATAGGTACAGAATTCACCTCTCAGGAAGATCTTGTTAATCTTGCTAATCAAGAAGTAAATCTTGCAGAGGCTGATCTGAATAAAAAATTAAAGGAATTCGATTCTGTATCCACTTCTTTGGAAACAAAAAAGACTCGCATAATGGAATGTGTACAGAACCAGATATCTTCTGGTAATAACATAAAGAACTTTGAAGAACGACTTGAATCTAACCAAGCACAATTAGAGAAAAAACAAGAAGAAAAGATAAAATATGAAACAGAGTTAAATGGAACAAAAGAAACACTTTCTTTACTTGAAGCTAATTTTACAGATAACCAAAAAAAGAAGAAAGAAATAGATGACGAATTAAATTCACTAAAGATAAAACACGAAGAATTCAAGAGAACTATTACTGAAAAGGATGAACAAACAGATTCTCTTAGGATGAAACAAGGTTCCGTTGTTTCAAGACTTGAAGTTCTCACAGAAATATCCAATAGAATGGAAAAAGTTTCTGGTGGAACAAAGTTTGTATTTGAGTCTGATAGATGGAAGGGTGTTATCCGTGGTTTTCTTGCCGATGCAGTAGCAGTTGCTCCTGAATATGAAATGGCTGTAGAGGCTGTGATAGGAGAAAAACTTGATGCTATCATAATAGATAGTGGATGGAATGCTTCACAAATAATAGAAGTATTAAAGACGGAAAATAAAGGGCAAGCATGTTTTATACCTGCAGACATTAAAGGTTCAGAAAAAGTCTTTGATAACTCAAAATTTAGTTGGTTAACAGGGTCTAAGGCTGTTTGCTTAGCAGAACTTGTATCTTATGCTCCAGAATATGAAGAGACAGCAAGAAGATTGCTTTCTAATGTCTATTTGGTAGAGGATCTTAACGAAGCTCTAGATATGTGGAAAAAAGCGAAGAGCAGGGATTTTGTCCTTGTTACTAAAGCTGGCGACATTGTTGATGGTAGCGGTGTTATAAGAGGTGGAAGTCCAGAGGCTGTAGGCTCTGGTGTTTTAGAAAGGAAAAGGGAAATAAAGGATCTTGAGACAGAAAGGGATTCTGTTAATGAACAGCTTAAGAAAGTTGAAGCTGAATTGGCTTCTTTCAATACTCAGTCTGTAGAGATATTTTCAAAGATAGATAATCTTAACATGGGTCTAACTGCAATTAACCAGACTATTGCTCTTGTATCAAAAGACATGGATCATGTTAGGGATGATGTTAAGAGACAAGAACAGCGTCTAAATGAAACTAATTTTGATATTGATCAGCTAAGGTTTGAGAATGCACATCTTGAAAAAGAGATAAACAATGCAAGAAAAATATTAGATTCAAGTTTGCAAACCAAAACAGCATTGGAAACAGAAGTTAACATAGAGAAAGTTAAAGTAGATGAGTTAAACGCAGAACTAGATACCTATAGGAACAATGTTACAGCCTTAAAGATGAAGGCCTCTGCACTTTCTGAAAGGTTCAAGAGCGTAGAAGATAAAAAGAATTTCTTAGAAGAAGGTATAAAGACAGATAAAGAAAGATTGAATACATTGTTCAGCGAAAGTCAAAGATCAGAGACAAGGATGCAAGAACTTGATCAGGAATATGCTGACAAAGAAAAAATAAAGCATCAAAGCATGGTAGATCTTGATGATGTAAATAAACAGATAGATGAAATCAGAACTAAGCATGCAGATTTCTTGAATGGTATAACCGAACTTGAGAATTCGATAAAGAGCTCAAGACATATCCTTGATGAAAAAATTAAGACAGCCTCAGAAATAAACACAAAACTATCAGAAGTATCTATTGATACAGGTGTTTTAAAACAGAGATATTTGGATAGATACGAGGTAGATCTTGTCTCTATTTGGCAGGAATGTAGCAACGTAGAGTTAGATGAAGTTCAGGCTAAAGAGGATGTACAGGTTCTTAACAGAAAATTAGTTGATATGGGTCACGTCAATCTTCTTGCTATAGAGGAGTATGATAAGCTTGCAGAAAGGCATCAGTTCCTAACAGTACAGAGGGATGATCTTATAAAGTCCATGGATGATCTTAAGACAGCCATTAAAAAGATAGACGAAACAAGCAGAACAAGGTTCAAAGCTACTTTTGAAATGGTAAATGAAAAGTTCAAAAAGTTTTTCCCAATTCTTTTTGGTGGAGGTACTGCAGAACTTATCCTTACGAACCCAGACAATATATTAGAGACTGGAGTAGATATTTTTGCACAATTACCCGGTAAGAAAACACAGAACATGAATTTATTCTCTGGAGGAGAAAAAGCGTTAACCGCAATAAGCCTTGTGTTCTCTATTTTTGCTATTAAACCATCACCTTTCTGTATATTGGACGAGGTAGATGCACCACTTGATGATGCAAACATAACAAGGTTCAATGAAGCTGTAAGGGCTTTAATGGAAAGGTCACAGTTTATAGTTATCACACATAATAAAAAGACCATGGCTATGCTCGACGTACTTTATGGTATAACTATGGAGGACCCTGGCATATCTAGAGTGGTCTCTGTAAGGCTTGGAGATTTTGATCCTACAGATAAGATAAGCTTTAAGAAAGCGTTAAAGAACGCCAAGCAAGAAGTAGAGCAGGGTCAGGAAGATCTATCTTTAGACGCTTAAACTTTTGTTGTTAGCCAATACTTTTCAGGACTAGGTCTAACGCTAGTGGGTCGCATCGGTCTCGTACGCAATTTTTACGCAAAATCTGACAAGAATGGTTTCCCGAAAACTCCGAGATAGTCCTGAAAAGTATTGGCTAACAATCTAATTAATTTGATCTGTAAGTTTTCATATATGCTAAAAGATATTTGATACCAGAATACCATGAAGCAATAACAGAAAGTATTATAAGCACGGTTCCACAGTATGCTGCACTGGCTCCAAAAAAGTCATAGTAAATAAAAAGGGCTCCAAGTCCAAACATCT
>CAYPMK010000019.1:0-25786 GCA_964411885.1 uncultured Bdellovibrionales bacterium | reverse complement strand
ATACATAAAAACCTCCATCAACGTACTATATATACAAAAACTGTTTAATACTTATCAATTATTATAACAAAGATTAATAGTTTTATCAAGATATTTATTCTTAAATTAACCTTGACTTAAATAGCCCTAATTAATATAAGCATTTCAACAAGTTCTACGGAGGAATAAGAAATGAGGTTTTTTCTTTTATTAGTTACAACAATGTTCATTGGGATCAACGCCCACACATGCACCTGCTCACCAGAAAATCTTGGGTGCTTCACCCTATATGCTGATGGGATAAAAGATTTTCGCCAGGCAGTAAAAGAGAATAAATGTGATTGGGGTTACATATACGAGATAGTTCATAATGCTGAAACGAGAAAAACAGAACTACTAGCTTCTAAAATCGAAGAAATAAAAACTTGGAAAGACGAATCTTCTGGTGATCATCAGGGTCTAATAAAAAAGTCAAACAAAGACGGCGTTAAAACAACTCTTAACTTTGCTATACTACCAGAAAGATTAAGCTCTAAAGATTCATACAACACTCTGCTTGCATATCAGTTGAGCATGGGTTTTACAAAAAAGAACCTTGAGTTTATAGCAGTCCTTGTTGAATATACAAAAATGGTTAGTGGAGAATTAGTTGGCTGTAGCCTCTACGCAAAAGACGTTAGAGATTTCATAA
This sequence comes from uncultured Bdellovibrionales bacterium, assembly GCA_964411885.1. Lineage (GTDB taxonomy): Bacteria > Bdellovibrionota > JAFGOL01 > JAFGOL01 > JAFGOL01 > JAKLHL01. Next base: position 25,116 of record CAYPMK010000019.1, on the reverse strand, counting down.
AGCTAGATCCACTTGGAACATATAACCCAGAGCTTGAATTCAATTCAAAAGAGTTGATCTGTTATTAAATTAAAAGATCCTTTACCCGAATATAAGGAATAACACTCCACATATCATACTAATTATAGCGCCCATAAAGTACCTATTAGGACGCTTTTTATCTCTGCAATGCTCGTATATTGAAGCGTAAATGGGAGCAAGACTCCCAATACCCGCTATTATGGATGGGTGACTGTAATGAGAGATTGCATAAAGATAAAAATAAAGAGCTAAAAAAGTCCCCAAAAATGTTGAGCTAAGTACCCTACCCTTGGTACCAAAATCAAGGTCAGAAATACCAAACTTAACACCTTTAATACTATTCACTACACCAAGTATAATAACTGCTACACCTACTCTATAAAGATTCGCCGTAAAAGGACTAAGGTCTGGCATTACCATAAAAGATTTTTTTGTAAAAACCACACCCAGAGCCTCTATGTTTATACCAATAATGGCAAGCAAGGCCACTCTAAGAGAAACATTGCCTCTGTTCTTTCTTTCTAGAGCAATAAAAAGCAAACATAACAATAAAAAGAAAAGTCCAACTACTTTTTGTGAGGGGAGTGTTTTACCTAATATAAAATATGAATAAATTGCTATTATAGAGGGTGAGAAAGAAGAAAATATCATCGTACGAGCAGGACCATTTTTTGAGAAAGAATAGAAAATAAAAAGATCGGCAAGAGTAAATCCTAGAAAACCACTAAGTAGAAGATATAGCATTGCTTGCTTTGGAAAATAAAAATTACCAGTAAATATACAAACAATAAAAAAACATACAAAAGCAATAATGCTCTTATAAAAATTAAACCTGTACACCGTAAGTTTTTGGACCATCTTGGCATATATCTGAGTAGAGATTGCCCACAGCAAAGAAGATATAAAGACCGCTAAATATGCACTCACTTTGTTTTTGCTCTCCTTTGAAGACGTTTGCTTTCTTTCATTATCGAAAGAAATACTGGCAATGCCGAACTATATTTTTTTGATACTCTCTTTAATATCTGTTCTTCTCGCGTTCTATCTATGGTCTTGGTCTTATACTTTAATGTTTTTAGCACAAACTTAAAACGAAGTTTAAGCAAAGCAACTATCCTGTCGTCTATTTTATCTATTTTAGATCTTATTTCTTCTAAAGGGCTTTTACGCATAAAGCTTTCCTCATCAACATCATGTCAGCAAGTACTATTGAACAAACAGCATTAACTATAACTGGCACACGAAGTCCATAACAAACATCGTGCGAACCTTTTATTTTTATTTTCTTCATTTTACCAGTCCTTAAGTCTATGGTCTCTTGTTCTAACCCAATGCTAGAGGCTGGTCTTAATGCTAGTCTTAAAGTTAGATCATTACCATTAGTGATCCCACCATTTACTCCGCCACTATTATTTGTTCTGGTCTTACCGTTAATATCAATTATTTGATCGTTATATTCTGAACCAAGCATTAAGGAACCTTCAAAACCCACTCCAAACTCTATGCCTTTTACCCCGGGAATAGAGAATAAAGCATGAGAAAGAACAGATTCCATACTATCAAAAAAAGGCTCTCCAAGGCCAGCTGGTATTTTACTTATTACACATTCTACTATGCCACCAACGCTGTCCTTTTTTTGCATGGCTTTTTTAATATCATTGCCTGCAAAAAACTTTGACTCTATTCTAATATCCTTTATTACCTTTTTTGCTATAAGCCCTGCACAGACTAAACCAACCGTTAATCTTCCAGAAAAAGGCCCTGCTCCTCTGTTATCGTTAAAACCAAAATATTTCATCCATGAAGCAAGATCTGCATGACCCGGACGCGGAGTATATTTTATTTCTTCATAGGGTTTTGAATTCTTGTTCTTGTTATCAAAGGTTATAAGTATTGGAGCGCCTGTTGTTCTTCCGTTATAAAGTCCAGTCATAATACAAGGAGTATCTTTTTCTATTCGTTTTGTAGTACCTATTAAACCAGCTTTTCTTTTCTTTAATTCTGCGTTCAATTCTTTAACATCTAGTTTTATTCCAGCAGGAACACCGTCTAAGAGTATGCCCACACAAGTTCCATGTGATTCACCAAAGATATGTACTCTAAATATTCTTCCAAAACTATTCATGTTTTTTTATCTTATCAAGGTCATTAAAAAAATCAGGATACGATTTTTTTACCCTATCAGCCCCCTCTATTGATATTGGCTGTTCAAAATTTATACCAGCTACAGCCAGTGACATTGCAATCCTGTGATCATTATGTGAATTTACTTTTGCATTTTTAAGCTCAGATCCAACAATTTCTATTCTATCATCAACGACTTTTATGTCTGCGCCAAGTTTAGAGAATTCTTTAGATAGCGCCAAAGCTCTATCACTTTCTTTGTACCTAAGCCTTTGTATACCATTTAACACACTTTTACCTTTGCAGTGTACGGCCAAAGCGCAAAGTGGCGGAGCAAGATCTGGATTATCGCTAACATCAAATTCAAAAGGATCAAGTTGTTTTGGTTTTACCTCAATATAGTTATCTGCAATCCTTAATTCTGCGCCACAAGACCTTAAAACATTCACTATGGTCTTTTCTGGTTGCAAAGAAGTCTTATAATAAATGTCTTCTACCCTTACCTGTCTTTTTATGGCTCCAGCCACTAAAAGAGCACTTGCTCCAGAAAAATCTCCTTCTACAGTGTAATCTATTGCATTGTAGTTTTGTTTGCCCTTTATAAAGAAAACATTATTTTCTTCACTAATCTTGACTCCGTAATCATTCAAAAGTTTTATCGTTGCATCAATATATGGTCTGCTTTTAAGGTTAGTAACTTTTATTTGTGAGTCGTTTTTTGCGAGCGGTAGAGCTATCAAAAGACCACTAAGGAATTGAGAAGTTATGCTCGCATCAAGCTCTGCAGTACCCCCAACAAGTTTTCCGTTCATACTAAGTTTTTTCAAACATTCAGCATCTATTCCACTAGGTCTTTTAGACAAAGTTCCACTAGTTTTTAGTGTTGCATCTAAACCTAACAAAGCACAAACGGGGCTGATTATTCTCATGAACAAGGCGGATTCTCCACAATCAAGCTCTACGCTGTTCTTTGCATATTCCAGTGTACGTAATGCATATTTTGCATTCATTGCATCTTCACACAAAGGGTAATTAAAAATACGACCCTTGTTTCCACTAAGGAAATTACACACCGCCGCTCTGATGGCTAAACTTTTTGATGCAGGCGCTTTAATTACAACTTGTGTTAACATTATGCCCTGCTACATATCAGTTAAATCTTAGGCTCTCAAGCTGGATTATACCTCTTACAAAAAAATATCTAAGTTAAATATGTTCCTGAAAGAAAGCCTCGCCTCACTAAAAATGCAAATCTGCATTTTTCTAACGCTCGTCTTGGCTAGTGTGGTACCCAAAACCTCCGACAGTTCGTTCAGGAACATATTTAACTTAATATATTCTAAGCTGAATACCATGACATATAAGAGAATTTGGGTTATAAACAAAGGACTCTGGAGGTTAAAATGAAATTCAATGATACAGTTAACAAAGACTACATTAAGGAAATGTTCATAAAGTATGCAAAGATACAAAGTAACTCTACAGAAAACAACCCCGGTAAGACACCAAGCACACCTGAACAAATAGAGCTTGGAAAGATCATAGTTCATGACCTTAAAGCCCTTGGTGTTAAAGAGGTTGAACAAGACAAAAACGGCTATGTAATAGCAAGAATAAAGGGAAACACTCAGGCTCCTACGATTGCCTTTATTTCGCACCTTGATACCTATCACAGCACTAACGGTAAAGGAGTAGAACCAATAGTTCATGAAAACTACAACGGAAAAGACATCGTACTACCTAAAGAAGGCACTGTTATAAAAGTATCAGACTTCCCTGAATTAAAAGAAAAGTTTGGTAAAACGCTTATAAGTTCTTCTGGTGACACACTCTTGGGTGGTGATGATAAATGTGGAATAGCCATATCAATGGAAGTAGTAAAATTCCTTTTAAACAATGCTGAATTAAAACATGGGGACGTTTGTTTTGTATTCACGCCAGATGAAGAAATAGGACATGGCGCAGAACTTTTAGACTTAAGAAAACTAAACGCAGTATGTGCTTACACTCTTGACAGCGAGGGTTTTGGAACAATAACGAATGAAACTTTCTGTGCAAACTACATGACGGTAGACATAAAGGGAAAAGACATACACCCCGGATATGCAAAAAACAAAATGATAAATGCACTCAGAGTAGCATCAAGGTTTATAGAAAAATTACCTATAGATAAAAGACCAGAGACCACAGAAGAAAGAAAAGGTTTTTTACATCCAGTAAAAATAGAAGGTGGAGTATCTAATGTTAAGATAAATCTACTAGTAAGGGATTTTGCAGTAGAGGGACTAAAAGCACTTCAAGAGATCGCTCAAAATATCGCAGACAGTACTCAAAAAGAATTTCAAGGGTCAGAGGTAACAATAAGCATAAAAGAACAATACAGGAACATGCGTTATGAACTTGATAAAGACCCAAGGGTAGTTGAATATGCAGTAAAGGCTATGCGTGAGTGTGGTGTTGAACCAAAAATGAGCGTTGCAAGAGGCGGAACAGACGGTTCAAGACTAAGTTATAGAGGACTTTTAACCCCAGATATACCTGCAGGTTTTTACGCTTTTCACAGCAAAATGGAATGGGTCTGCCTTGAAGAAATGGCAGAAAATGCCAAAGTAATAAGGCACCTTATATCTATCTGGGCAAGTTAGCACGTATTATTGAAATAACTTTTTTAACATCACTATCGCTGTTCCTAACACAAAAGTCACAACTTTTTGCATAAAGTGGTATTCTGCTATTAAGTAATTCTTTTGCATTATCATTGAACAACGGACGATTTGTTCTATCTATTCTTTTATTTATAACACCAAGTTTTGCCCACAACCAAACCACATTAAAATTACTTTTTAAGAATTCTCTATTTTCAGGATCTATTATTGTTCCACCACCGGTAGCAAGTATAAGTGGTCTTTTGAGTTCTAAACTATGTAAAAGTTTTTTTTCTTTCTCTCTAAAATATTCACCACCCTTAGTACTGAATATTTGAGTAACGCTCATACCTTCTTGTTCTTCTATTAGCTCATCAAGATCTACTAGCTCATAAGAAAGCTCTTTTGCAAGTTTTCTTGCAAGATAACTTTTCCCTGAACCCATAAAACCAGTTAGAGCTATATTTTGTGTTCTTTTCTTTAGTTCTAATAATCCTTTCTTCATGTATTCCGTTGCATCTTCTTCGAACAAGTTCCTAAAAAGAGTTTCTGCTTGCAGAATAAGCCACTCTTCACCACTAACATAATCTTTACTAGATATAAGTCCACTATAAGGGGCATCTAGCAACAACTTAGTTTTTAATTCAGGAAAGACATCATATGATCTTGAAGTACAATTTATTACCAAATCGTAACTTTCCTTTAACGCATCCTCTTGAATAAGGTACTCAACATTAAAATAAGATGCCAAACGTCTTGCTTTTTCTTGTGTACGATTGCTTATCACAATATCAGCATTCAACTTTTTTAAAGCATAAACAGCCGCTCTTGCCGCTCCACCAGCACCCAAGACCAAACATTTCTTGTTTTGCAATTCAAACAAGTCTTTATCATTAAGAATCTTTGTTACAGCTTTCCAATCCGTATTGAATGCTTTTATTTTTCTATCCTCGAATAAAATAACATTTGCGGCACCAATACTTTGAACATCTTTATCAGGAGCACTAACGAATCTTAAAACATCCTCTTTAAAAGGAGCTGTAATATTAAGCCCTCTAAGATACAGCTCTTCTGCTGTCTTTATTGCTTCCCCAATGTCTTGTGAGGCTATCCTAAAATAAGTAGCATCAATATTTAATGCTTTAAAAGTACTATTCCAAATATCAGGACTTTTACTATCACTTACTGGAGAACCTGTTACAGCGAACAACAAAATTTTTCCATCTCCTTTATACTATATTGACCCAGGGCAGTCCTTTTATTGTTATCAACACAAACATAAGTACAAAAAGCACCAAAACTTGGAGCTATCAATCTTGTTATTTTACCTTTTTCACCCATACCTACTACTATCATGTCTTCTGGTTGGTCTAACAAACTCAAAAGTTTTAGATTATCTTTATCACTCTTACTAAAACAAGAAATCTTTATTACGTCTGGATTCAAGCTCCTGCACTTATTAAGCACGGTATTAAGGACCTTTAAAGAAGGAGTTAACTCATAATTATGGTATGAGGCAATTATCAAAGTCCCTTTTTTATTGGCAAGATCTTTAAGATATTTTTTGTCTTTTAGTGGCCAGTTAATATCTATATCAATATAAGAGACACCGTTGTTTATGGCATGTTCTAAAAGTTTTCTGCCTTTTAGGTCTAATTCTTTTTTTCTGTAAGAAACTATTATTTCTTTGCCTGAATATATTAATTTACTCAATTCAAGATCGCTGAGCTTAAGTTTGTCTAACCTTAATTCACACAATTCATATTTCTTTACAAGTTCCAAACATTTCTTAAAACCAAATCCACCTATACTAATACAGATCATGTAACAACTCCTCTAAGCGTCCAAATGGAAGTGCTTGTATAAAAGATTTCCCTATGTTCTGTATAAACACAAAGTTAACAGAACTGTCATTTCTTTTTTTATCTTTTTTTATAGCGTCTATAATATCTTCTTTACTATATTTTTTTATATTTACATTTTTGTTTATTGAATAAAACCAAAAAAGTTTTTCTATTCTTTCTAATTCTTCTTTTTTTAAATAGCCAAGCGCTACAGAGGCCTTAGCAGAAAAAACAATACCCTCTGCAACAGCTTCTCCGTGATTCAAAGCTCCTTCACTAAGATATTCAAGGGCGTGCCCCAAGGTGTGTCCAAAATTAAGTTTTCTTCGCTCATCATTATCAAGCATATCAAGTTTAACTAGATCCATTTTTATCTTTAAAGTCTTTTTTATAAGATGTTCTATAAACTCCATATCAAGATTAACAATTCTGTCTTTTTCTTTTTCAATGAATGAAAAAAGATCTGTATCCATCACTAGTGCTGTTTTTATTATTTCTACGATACCAGCTTTAAATTCCCTCTCATCAAGAGTTCTTAAGAACTCAGGCTGGCTATAAATAAATTCTGCTTCCTTAAAAACACCGACGATGTTCTTAAACCCATTAAAGTTAACTCCGTTCTTTCCCCCATATGCCGCATCAGCCATTGCAATAAGTGTAGTGGGTATAAAGCCAAAACTAAGTCCCCTCATGAATGTAGAGGCGGCAAAACCGGTCATATCAAGTACAAGACCCCCACCTACTCCAACTAAAGAACAAGTTTTGTCTGCTTCAAGCTCTATTAATCTTTGATATACATATTTAATTGTATCTAAATTTTTGTTCAATTCTCCCTGTGGTAGCACTATTACATCTATGTCATCAAAAAGATACCCATATATTGAATTAACTTTATCGTCGGTAATAACTATGGGTCTATTTGACCCTACCATATTCTTTATATTTATAAACATGCCCTAAGCCTTTTTATTTTTTCACTAAGTAAAGAGAACTCCTCGAGCGTAATGGATTGTTTTGCATCGCATGAAGCTTTACTTGGACATGGATGTACCTCTACCATTATTCCATCAGCGCCACTGGCTATTGCGGCTAAAGACATTGGAATTACTAGAGAGCTTTTACCAGTACCATGACTAGGGTCCACTATTATAGGCAAATGAGTAAGCTCTTTCATGACTGGAACAGCACTAATATCTAACACATTGCGTGTATAATCCTCAAAACTCCTTATACCTCTTTCGCAGAGGATTATGTTCGGGTTACCCTCTAACATTATGTACTCTGCACTACTAAGCCATTCCTTATAAGTAGATGAAGCACCTCTTTTAAGAAGTATCGGTTTTTTTATTTTGCCGAGTTCTTTTAGTAACGAAAAATTTTGCACATTCCTTGAACCAACTTGTATGACGTCAACAAGCTCTAAAAAACAATCAATATCTTTTGAATCAACAACCTCGCTAACTACCGGAAGCCCTACTTTTTTTCCAACTTTGTTAAGTATTTTTAAACCTTCAAGACCAAGCCCCTGAAAATCATAAGGAGAGGTTCTTGGCTTAAAAGCGCCACCCCTAAGCATGGTGGCTCCAGCGGTTTTTACTTCGTTAGCTATTAGTTCTAAACTTTCTTCATTCTCTATAGTGCAAGGCCCCGCTATAATAAGAAGCTCTTTTTTAGCTTTTACATCGCTATCTGTTTTTCTTACTAGTTTTAGATCTTTCATTTAGCTCATCTTTTAATATATATTTCTGCTATCGGTTCATCGTCTGATTTCACATTTGGGAACATCTCTTTAAGTAAACTATTCTTATCTGCATAGCAAGTATAAGTAAGTTCATTTAGATCATATTTTCTGCTAACCACAGACTCGTTAAAATCCGCACAAATATCAAAAGCATTATCTTTAAAGCGCTTGCCCGTATAAAGTTCCCATACATATATCAAAACAAGCTTTGGGCATCTTTCAGAAGAAGTTTTGTTTAGCCAACGTTCTTGTAGTTTTTTAGTAGGAAATGCAGCCTGTAGCGATTCTTTATTCGTATAGCTTGTTATTTCTATTTTCTCTTCTTTAGGTGTTAATTTATTCAGCCCTTCTTTGAACTGTTCCATTGTAAAGACCTCTACTACATATGAAGATGGTTTTGAATAAATAGCAGAAGAAAAAAGCCCCAAGACCAATATCACAATAATTTTCTTCATAAATACCTCCTATCAAGCTAAGTCCTTTGATATCACTATTTTAGGAAGAAAGTCAGCTGTTTTAATTAAAGCATGAACTAAAGCTACTATAAACATGCTCTGTTGTTAAATTTTATTCTTTGATTTCATGTACTTAAAGTTAACTAAAGTTTTTCTAAAGTATTCCGAAAAGCATTATACTAAAATATTTTTTAAAATCAACTAACCGCTTTTCCATGCCCCCCTGTCTAATTTACATAAAAAGAATTATATGAATGGAGGCATGAAATGACAGGTTTAACTCTTATAAAGAACCCAGAAAGAAAAAAAACAACAATATGTAAAAAGAACCGTAATCAAATAATAATGGAATTTACCCCGCTAATAAAATATTTAGCTAACAAAATGGTAGCAAGAACTCGTTACTCAGTAGAACTTGATGAAATGATAAGTTACGGTGTTCTAGGCCTTATAGACGCTATAGATAAATATGACAGAAAAAGAAAAAATGAATTCAAAACTTATGCAGAGTTCAGAATAAAAGGAGCAATGTTGGATTATATGAGAGAACAAGATCCAGTATCTCGCTCAGTAAGAGATAAGATAAAACTAATAGAGAAAACACAAAAAGAATTAGAAGAAAAGTTGGACAGAAAACCTACAGCAAAAGAAATGGCAAGAAAACTTAGAGTATCTATAGATGAGTATTTTGAGATAAGTTCTTATGCAAGACCTGTTGCCTTCCTTAGAATAGATCAAACTGGCGCTAATAAAAAAGATGATACAGATCTTAATTCTATAGAACTTGAAGATAAAAATGAACAAACAGACCCATTCGCAATGGCTAACACTAGCTCTATAAAAAGCTTTATGATGAACTCCATGATCAATCTTTCTGACAAAGAAAGATCTGTTGTAATGCTTCATTACTATGATGATATGAATTTTAGGGATATAGGAAAAACCATCAATGTTTCTGAATCAAGAGTTTGTCAACTTCACACTAGTGCCTTAGCTAAGCTAAAGAATACATTAAAGAATTTTGAAAAAGAACTATTCTAATATAGATATAACTTCAAGCAATTTTGACCTAAAAATTATTTATTGACTTTTCATTTTTAGTAATGTATAATGTTAATTATGAGTTATCGGTTTTTTTGTGCCCTTGCTCTCTTTAAATTAACCGAAGGAGGATTCTAAACTGTCTAAAAGTTAAAAGAGGAGAAAAAAAGATGAAGCTGTACGTATGTTGTTTAAATCTTTTGATGGCCCTGATGATCCTCCCAACAAACGCATATTCTACAACCATAATGGAAGAAAAAGCAGAAACAATAATTGAGAGAGCAGAATTCGTAGTTTCTGCAACAGTTATTGATATCACAGCGAGATTAGAGAATGACGTTCCTTTTGAATACATAACATTAAAAGTTAATGAAATACACAAACAGAATGGAGCTATGGAAATATTAGAGGGTGACGAACTACCTATAAGGCTAATGGGTGGAGAAGTAGACGGAAAGAAACTAGTTATAGAAGGAAGACCACAATTCGTTAAGGATGGAGATGTTTTTGTGGCATTAAAACTTGCAGAAAGTGGTTTCTTTTACGTAGCTGGTAACGTTCAGGGACTGTATCACGTAGCTGGAGACAAATTGATCAACGATACTGCAGAAACAACTGCTATGTTCGTAAGAAAAGGAGACAAAGGACAAGTAAGTTTTGAAACTCCTGTTGTTGAACAAAAGACCATATCCCAAATGAAAGCGATGATAAAGAAAGTTGCTGAGGAGAGTACAAGATGAAGAAGTTTATCTTAGTTGCTGTACTTTCGTTCTTTGCAAGTACTGTTCATTCTTACAGATTAAACAGCGTTGCTGAATCTGGGGCAAGATGGTCTTCATATCCTGTTACTATGACCCTCAACCCTTATAATTCTGGTATTTCTGCGGCAGAAACACAAAGAGCCATAGATAATGCAATGGCTTCTTGGAACGGTGGCATAGAGGTAGATATATTCCAAATAGGCAGTATAGATAGAAGTTTAAGCTCTTCTGAAGGAATGAATCCAGACGCTGTTAATGCTATGGTTTTTAGTACTAATTTTACCGCAGATACTGGTTTTGACGTAGATACTACTGTGGCTGTTGGTGGACAATATGGAGATGGAAGTGTAATGAGCAGTGGTTTTATTATTTTTAATGCACAAAAAGTTGGATGGGGAACAGATTCAGAAAGGTGTCCATTAAAATATTCTTACTGTGATGATATTGAAACGATAGCACTACACGAACTTGGGCATGTTCTTGGTCTTGGACACTCTGAACAAAAAAATGCAGTAATGAGCGCAAGCAGGACTTATAAAGTAACAAGAACTCTAGCACAAGACGACATAGATGGTGGAAAATATCTTGTTATATACAGTGGTGCAGCAGGCGGTAGCGCAGGATATAATTCAGAAGATTCATCAAGTGGTGGTTCTGGGGGTGGTTGTGGAACTATCACTGGTAATAACTCTGGTAACGGATCAAGCAGTGGCACAGGTGCAAGCCTTGCAATGATGCTGTTACCACTCCTTGCTCTTGGAGTGCTAAGGAACAGAATAGCATTACAGTTTAATCGCTAATTACTTTCTTAGCTAGCTTATCTGCCATTTCATTATATTTTACGCCGCTATGACCTTTAACTTTAACCCAATGTATCTTTACATTTAAAGACCTAACATAATCCCTATATTTTTGGGTAACAGGTATCTTTGCTTTCCAAGCACCTGTTACCCATTCTTTTATACCGGCGTAATCATAATATATCGTTATTTCTTTTATTCCCTGCTCTACACACCAAAACAAAGTTTGCTCTACAGCTTTAAGCTCTCCTGCAACCTGACGTGTCCCCTGAACCTCTTCGTCGTCCAATACTCCAGAGAACTCACCATAGAGCTCATCATTTTTGATTATAACGGTGGCCCAACCTACTCGGCCATCCATCCATGAGCCATCTACATATGCCTCAATTTTTGCCAAGTAGCTCTTTCCCTCTATAAACAGGTTTCATTCCTTTATTGTTCATTTCTTCTTCTATTCTTAGGAGCTGATTATATTTTTCTATTCTGTCTGTTCTTGAAATAGAGCCGGTCTTTATTTGTCCATTTCCAACAGCTACTGCAAGATCTGCAATTGTTGAGTCTGAAGTTTCTCCTGAACGATGTGATATTACAGCGGTGTAATTATTCTTGAACGCAAGCTTTATTGCAGAAATAGTTTCTGTAAAAGAACCTATCTGATTAAGTTTTATCAAAATAGAATTTGCAGCTTTTTCGTCTATACCACGTTGTAATCTTTCTATGTTCGTAACAAAAAGATCATCTCCCACTATCTGTATCCTAGATCCCATAAGTTCCCTAAATTTTCTCCATCCAGCCCAGTCATCCTCAAAGAAACCATCCTCAATGGAAACTATCGGGTATTTTTCACAAAGACCCTGATAATAGTGAGCTAACTCTTCTGAATTAAGGTCTTTGCCGTCTATGTTATACTTACCATCCTTGTAGAACTCAGATGATGCAGCATCTATTGCAAAAACTATATCCTTACCAACAGTGTAACCAGCTTCGCTCACTGCTTGTGATATGTACTTTAGTGCAGTCTCGTTATTAGGAAGACTTGGTGCAAAACCACCTTCGTCCCCTACAGATGTGGTCAAACCATTCTTTGAAAGAACTTTTTTAAGCGAATGGAAAACTTCAGACCCTGCCCTTAACGCCTCTGCAAAAGAATCAAAACCAACAGGCATGATCATGAATTCCTGTATATCGACGTTGGTATCTGCATGTGAACCACCATTAAGAATGTTCATCATTGGAACTGGTAATTTTGGTTTTAACTCGCTGAACTCATGCTTGTTTATAAATTCCCAAAGAGACATTTTATTCTCTATTGCCTGTGCCTTTAACACTGCCAAAGAAACAGCAAGAATGGCATTCGCACCAAGTTTACTCTTGTTCTTGGTACCGTCCATTTCAAGCATCATAGAATCACATTTTTTGTAATCAGCCTCTACTCCTTTAAGTTTTGGGGCTATTATTTCATTCACATTAGAAACAGCTTTTTTTACACCTTTTCCAAGATACCTTGATTTATCTCCGTCCCTAAGTTCCAAGGCCTCATGGCTACCAGTAGAAGCACCACTTGGTACCGCGGCTCTTGCCCAAGTACCACTTTCTAAAGTGATATCAGCCTCTATTGTAGGGTTACCTCTTGAATCCAGTATTTCTCTGGCAATTATTTGTTTGATCTTAGACATAAATATACCTCCGGTTTTTTATTAACTGCTTTATTAAGTACTTTACAAACTTATCATCTTTAACATCTCATCATAACGTTTTTGTATCTCGCTCATCGTTGCTGTTTTTATCCTTTCTATACCAAAACCTTCTACAGTAAAAGAGGCTGTAACAGAGCCATACAACATGGCTTTTTTTATTTCTTTAAAGGAATTATAATCTTTGCTAGTAGCAAGATAACCAGTAAAACCACCTGCAAAGGTATCCCCTGCTCCTGTTGGATCTATAACTGTTTGTAAAGGATATGCAGGTACATAGAAGATCTCGTCTTTTCTACAAACAAAAGACCCATATTCACCTCTTTTAACTATAAGGGTATTTGGACCCATAGAAAGAACTTTTTTAGCCGCTGTCATTATGTTCATCTCTTTTGATATCATGCGAACTTCGTTCTCGTTAATTACAAGTATATTAGTTCTTCTAAGCACTTCCTTTAGTGCATCAAAGTTGTTCTGTATCCAAAAATTTATGGTATCACATATCACAAGCTTAGTCCCTTCAGCCTCTTTAATAGCGTGAAGTTGTTTTTCTGGATGAAAATTTGCCAAGAACAATATTTCACATTTTTTAGCTTTATCATCAAAAGTTGGATTATAATCTGGCAAAATATTAAGATGTGTTTCAAGTGTTTCAGCCTCGTTCATACAGCCTTCATACCTTGCCACCCAATGAAAGCTTTTTCCCTCTACCCATTCCGTATTACTACTACCAATGCCCCTTGAATTCATATATTCAATATGTTCTTTGGGAAAATCAGATCCAAGTATGGATGAAAGTTCTACCTTGGTAAAATTAGAGGCGGCTAAAGAAAAGAAATTTGCAGATCCGCCTAATATTTTTTCTCTTTTGCCAAAAGGAGTCTCTAATGTGTCAAAGGCCATAGTACCAGCAACAAGGATGGTTCTTTTCATCTTTAATTCTTCCTTTGTATGTATTTACCTATCAAAAGCTCTAACTTGGAATATGTATCATGAGGTATTTTTTCTGGTGCTGTCATAACGGCGTTATTCAAAGCAAAGCCACAAGGACATTCTTCCATTTTTCCCCAGTTCTCTGCTATAAGTGGTAGCACATCTTTTATTATTGATTTTGCTTTAGCAACGTTGTTCTTCATTATCTGCATTACTGCATCCACTGTAACGTGAGTTTCATCCTCTTTCCAACAATCATAGTCTGTGGAAAGTGCCATTATTCCAAAATGCAGTTCAGCTTCTCTGGCCAGTTTATATTCTGGGCAAGCCGTCATACCTACAACGTCTATATCAAGAGCTCTATACGAGTTAGATTCAGCCTTTGTAGAGAATTGTGGCCCTTCTATACAAACATATGTGCCACCGGCATAAGTACGCCCCTTGCCCTGTCCTGCCTTCTTTAAGAGGTCATTTAGGATTGGACACACTGGGTGACCTAGCGGAACATGCCCAACAACGCCATTACCAAAAAAAGTATGACCTCTGTCTAGTTTAGTCCTATCTATGAACTGGTCTATGAATACTATATCACCGGGGGCTATTTCCTGTTTAAGACTACCAACTGCACTCACAGAAAGCAGTGCCTTTACTCCCAATTTTTTAAAACCATAGATGTTGGCCCTTGAATTTATTTCGCTAGGACTTATTCTGTGTCCCTTGCCATGTCTTGGAAGAAAATAGAGTTCAAGCTCTTCTTTTCCAGCCTGTATTGTGCCTTTAAGATATTTGTCAGAAGGATCACCAAACGGTGTTTGAACTTGTAGCTCCTCTATATTGTGAAGCCCGTCCATTTCATAAAGCCCACTACCGCCTATTACACCTATTTTTTTTATTTCTGGCATTATGCGTTCCCCCTCTTTAACTTAATGGCCAGAAAAATGTTTATACTAGAAGAATATCTTTATCAAGAATTCTTATGTTCTTTATAAACAAAGAGGCCGTTCCTTTTGGGAACGGCCTCTTATATTTTATTTTTTTCTATTTCTTAAATTAAACTCTAGGGAATTGCATAGCTGTAGAATAAGCGCCCCAGTTCATGTAATTTGACATTCCATAACCAGAAGATCCAAATCCACTACCAGCACCCATCATAAGCCAAGGATTATTAGCATAAACGGCTATCATAGCTTCCTGTGTTCCCCAGTAACCCGGAGTATATTGTTGTGTAGTCCAACTAGATATTTTGCCTCTCTTTCCATCAAAGCTTACGTTAGCAACTGTACCATTGTATATACCCATAGTTGTAAGATAGTTGAATACAGTTTTGTTGTTCTCTAACTGAGTATATTTATTTATAGCGTGTATACTAACAACACCCTTAAATAGTTCAACTGCTGGTATTGGAGTACTACAAACTACAGTTGCGTCTGTACCAGAACCGTTTTTACCCTGATTAGAAAGATCTATCGTATTATCTGGAAGTATTATGGTGGTGTTGCCCCCTTGAACATAAGTTTCACCAACTTTTACTGGGTCATTTGTTGCAAATAAATTGCCAGATAGCACCAAGCTAAGTCCGATTATTAGTGTAAAAAATCTCCCCTTCATGATTTTTTCTCCTCTTTTTATTATTCTCTTCATAATCTATGAGTTCCTCGCACTTATATTGTTTGCAACCCCTGTGCCACAAACATTAAATTATTAAAATCATTAGATTTTATATTTTACAACTACACTGAACACCCCTTTATTCTAACAAAAATCCTTACAGTTTCAAGTCAACTGCACAAAAACTATACACTAGGGCTTTTTGTGATATCATTCTCTTTAAGGAGCGGGTGTAATGCGCATAGCTTTTATGATATTCATATTTTTAACTAGTTTTGGTATGTCTGCTGCAGAGTTAAGCAACATAAGAACTGCAAAAGATGGCCAAAAGCACAGAATAGTTATAGATCTTGATGGCCAAAAAGAACCCTCCTTTTATGTAAAAAAAACTAAAGATAAGATATACTTAACCATTGAAGCAACTATTAATGAACAAAGGGTGCCAGAGTTCATAAAGGTACTAGAAAAAACCAAAAATATAGAAAGGGTTGAACTTATAGCACTAAATAATGAAAAAGAAGTCATACTAACTTTCATAAGCAACCCTGAACAAAAAATTTCGGAGGAAATATTTGCCCTGCCTAATCCTTCAAGGGTGGTAATAGACGTAGAATGAAAAAAATAATAACTTTAATAGTGTTAATATTAATGTTCTTGTCTTTTATCTATTATCAACAAGATATAACTCATTTCTTCTTGGACCTTTTGGGAAAGACAGAAAGAAAAGCCCCTAAAAGATCAATTGCAAGCGTTAATGACTACAGAAAGAACGTCGCTATAAAAAGGTCCAACGATACCATCTGGAACAACATGGTAACAAAAGAAAGACTGGCTCTTATGGATTCAGTATCCACAGGGTATGATTCCAATGCACTCATCGCTTTTGATATTGGTTACATAATCAACGTCGGAGAAAGATCCCTTATAGTTATAGAAAATCCAAAACAAGAAGCGGCCAACCTTATAGAGATAAATTTTGACAGGGGATCTTTACAGGCCAGCAACACTACAGCAAGCAATGCAACTCTTATGATACACGCTGATAAAACCACTACAGAAGTAAAAGGCCAATCTGAGTTCTCTATTAACGTTGATAAAGACACCAAGAAAGCTGAAATATGGATAAAAATAGGAGAAGCAAAAGTAAGAGATCAAGAAGGAAACGAGATACTAGTAAAAGCTAACGAAAAAAAGACCTTCTCAATAGAAAAAGCCATAGCACTGAATCCAGAACCAATAGCCCCACCAATAGTTGAGCCACTCCCTGTTGAAGCACCAAAAATAGAAACACAAAAGAAAATCTTAAGACCTAAAGTAGCTACAGCACCTAAGAAACCTGTTAGAAGATTACAGACTAACGAAATAGCAAGATATGTTAATATGCAAAAAAAGAAGATAGACACCTGCTACGAAAGGAAAAGAGGCTCTGCAGGAGGACAAAGAGTAACTGTTAGAATGATAATACAGAACACAGGTATAGTATCTAGGGCCACAATAAGCAATTCCACATTACAAGATCCTGCTGTAGAAAGATGTGTCCTTTTTTGGGTAAGGGCTATTAGGTTCCCAAAATTCGACGGTGCTCCACTTGATGAGAGGGTGAATTTTTTATTCCAGTAACTAAAATGGACGAACTACAAAAATATTTAGATAACAATAAATGCTCAAATAACATAAAAAGGCTGGCACAACTCTTACCAAAAGAACTTAGTACCAGCATCTCAAAAATATTACTTATTACACAACTTAACCCAAATACACTAAAGGCCCTTATAGAAGTCTCTTTGGACCTCACAATGCGAACTAACTGCAACCCAATAGATGACGAAATCATTAACATAATAAAAGATTCAGGAATAAAAACCGCGCTAGATAAATTGCGTTCATTAAGATTCAGCGAGATAAATAATATAAACAAAGTCCTTAACGAACAAATATCAAAACTCCCTGCAAAAAAAATAAAAATAAAATTTGACCCAAACCTTGAAGAAGAAAGTTTAGAACTTATGGCCAAAATATCATCTAAAGAAGATCTCGTTAATGTACAAAAAGAAATAAACACTATTTTAGAAGGAAATGGAATTGATAAAATATTCAAAACCTACCATGGCAATAAATAAGGGAAGTTTTATCCGTCACTGTCCTTGTAGTCCCCAAAGATTAAGATGTTCATACTATACTATAACCCCTGCAATTGGTTGTCCGTTCGACTGTTCATATTGTTTTCTTAATTTCTATCAAAAACAAAGACAAATAATAATATACAGCAATACAGACGAGATGTTCAAAGAACTAGATCTTTTTCTTAAAGAAAAAAAAGGAACACCTATCAGAATGGGAACCGGAGAGTTCATGGATTCTTTGGCATTAAAAGAACTTGACGATATAAACATGCAATTTTACGACGTGGTTAATAAGAATAAAGAACTTGTCTTTGAATTCAAAACAAAATCAGATCGTATAGATAAATTCATGCAAAGAGAACCTTTGAACAACATTGTGCTTTCTTGGTCGCTAAACCCGACCTCAATAATAGAAAAAGAAGAACACTTAACAGCATCGCTAGACAAAAGAATAAAGGCGGCAAGCATAGTAGCAAGACACGGCTACAGCGTTGCCCTACATCTTGATCCAATTTTTATGGAAGACAACCTTTTAGATGAATACCTTGATCTAATAGACAAAGCATTAATGTCCATCCCAGCACAAAAAATCCGTTGGATAAGTATGGGTGGTTTTAGATACACAGAAGAGCTAAAACTTTCTATGTTAGAAAGGACCGGCATTGTAAAAAATCCTCTTTGTTCAGAATTTGTAAAATGTAACGACGGCAAATATAGATATCCAAGATTCAGAAGAGCAAAATTCTACGATGAAATAGGTAAAAGGATATCAAAATATGCCAAAATAAAAACATATATGTGCATGGAAGATCCTACTATGTGGGAGAGAACCTGCTTTGGAGACAAAAGGGTATTGTCACTCCTGCATACTCAATGACATGCCTTTTTCTATTGCTGTTGCCATAAAACTAGCATTCTTCTCTACTAATTTATTGTTCGACAATCTCTTAACATCGTCGGGGTTAGATATATAACCAACAAATATCGCAAGTCCTGGTATATTGGGTGATATAGCAAGCGGTTTTAAGAATTTTCTTTCTAAAGAGGCCTTATACGGAAGATCTAGTTCTTTCTTTATTTGTCTTGCTATACGCTGTTCTATCAACATAGAATCTTCTGTTTTGGGCAGATATTTTCCCTCATAGTTCTGATAAAATGAATTTATCATATTTTCAAACTCATCTCCGCTTTGCTCAGAACTAAATGCAAGAACTTCCATCCCTGATATACCCTGTATACCGTTGTAAGCAGTATTGATCGAAACATGTAAAAGTGGTTTAATATCATTTGCATAAGCTATCCGTTTCTCTAAAGACATGCTTTTATCGTCTGTGCGGGTAAGATAGACCCTAATACCTCTCATCCTTAATTCTCTCGCTAACATAAATGCAAATTGAAGATTTATTTGTGACTCAAGCACCCCGTTATAACCTACAGCTCCAACATCTTCTCCACCATGTGCAGGATCTATTACTACTGTGGGCATCCCAGTACTTATTACTACTTCTGGACTTACTGTCTTCTTATTTTCTTTTTTAAATTCTTTTTTTTGCTCAACGATCTTTTTTGGTGATGTTGTCTTTTTTTCTATACTAACTGGCTTAGTAAAAAAGATATGTTCTTTATTATCTATTAAATAATTAACGAATACAGCGAATAAAAAAACCAATATTAATGGGATCAGGAATAATAATGCCCTTTTTATTAACTTATGCACATTAGAACCTTGTAGTAACTGCTACACCTTTTGAGATAATCCTTCCTGATGCATTTATAACGACCGTACCATAATCGCCGTGTACATAGATCAATTTTCCAGTAGCAACCACATAGGGATCTATTTCTTTTTTATTGTCTGGATCTTTTATCTCATAAAAATATAAGATAGTTCCAGCATCTGGCGCTGTATAACCTTTAGCAAACCTAACGCATGCTCTGTTACCCGTCCAAACATGTTCAACTTTCCCGGTAACAAAATCCTTTATTTGTTTTGTTGGGATGTTCTTGGGTGCCAGAGGATACGCAAGTTCTGCATTTCTTTTTAGAGGAGCATAAAGTTCGCTCACTACAGCGACACATCTTCCTGCCTTTAATGCTTTCTCTGTAGCAACTACTTCAGCAATTACTTGATACACACCACTCCCTTGTCTTTCTACCGCTATATATTCCGTGCCTGTTGAACAACCATTAACAGCATCTTTAACTTCTATTTCTATACTTTCTCCTTTAGAAAACAGAGTGTTGCTGGAAGAAGAAGCTATTACCCTTCCGGCCATCAAAGGAGAACCCTGCATGCAATAATAACCTCCTGCATACACAGTTTCCTTATTGTGATCAAGATATATGGATAACTCATCATAAGAGCGCTTATAAAATCCTTCTTCATCAAATTTAGAGGCTGGAACATCTTTTTCTAATACTGTATATATGTTCTTCTTTATCGTCTTTGCACTAGCGTTGGTAAAACAAAAGAACATCATCAAAAAAAGAATATGTATTCTCATATATCTTTTGCCTCCTCTACTGCACGTGAATTAGGGAACCTTTTAACAAGTTCTTCTACGTAAGATCTTGATTCTTGTTCCATGCCAAGATTCTTATAACACTGAGCCAACCTTAGCATTGCAAACGGTGCCTTGCTACCCTTGGGGAACTTCTTAAGCACCTTTATATATTCATCAGACGCCAGGGCATATTCTTTTTGATTAAAATACGATTCTCCCAACCAATACATTGCGTTGTCTGTTAAATAAGTATCTGGATATTTTTCTATAAATTCAGAAAATGCCAATAACGCTTTTGAGTATTTTTTTGATGTATACTGCTCATAGGCATAATTGTAATCTTTTTGTATCTTATCTTGTTTTGTTTGGACCTGTCTTTTTACAGGCTGTACAACAACGACTTCTGGGTTTGTTTGGGCAGTAACAGGAGCATCTTTTAACTTTGATCTTAATGTTTCTACTTGCTCTGTAAGAACATAGACCCTGTTACTAAGATCATCAATACGTGAATAAAGCTCTGCAACTTGTGTATCATTTTCTACTTTAGCTGTTTGTTTTACATCCTTAGAGGTAGAACAAGAAAAGAATAAAACCCCAAAAAACAATAAAGAAAAAATTACTCGTTTCATAATATGAATAATAAGCTTTAAGCAGGCACAGTGCAACAGGAATTAAGTATTACCTTTTGGGTGGAATCTTTGATATTCCTCTTTTAGAAAATCACTACAAACATGAGTGTAGACTTCTGTAGTTGTAATACTAGAGTGTCCCAATAATGTTTGAATAGCCCTAAGATCTGCTCCACCCTCTAACATATGAGTGGCAAAACTGTGACGAAATATGTGTGGATAAACTTTTTTTTCTATCCCTGCTTTTTGTGCATACTCCTTTATTTTTAACCATAAGCCCTGACGCGTAAAATTCTTATTCCTTCTGGTAATAAAAAAATATTCATTGTTCTGAAGTCTATCTAGGCTTTTTTCAAGATACATAATTACATATTTCTTTGCACTATCACCCATAAGGGTCATTCTATCTTTCCCACCTTTTCCTGCTCTTACGACTATAAAACCCTGTTCAAGATTCACATCATCTTTTTTAAGCCCAGTAAGTTCACTCACTCTTAGACCAGAAGCATATAAAAGCTCAAGCATCGCTCTATCCCTAATGCCTTCCCACGTTCCAAGATCAACGCTGTTAAATATAAGATCTATTTCTTGCACACTTAGTGCAGAAGGAAGATTTTTTGCGAACCTTGGGGATTTAAGGTTAACACAGGGATCATCCTTTATAAAAGATTCTCTAAGCAAGAAAGCAAAGAACGTCTTTAATGCACTAACACTACGCGCAATACTTCTTGGCTCAAGTCCAAGTTCATATAACTTTACTAAGTAATCATGCAAAACTTTCCTTTCTATTCCTGTTACAGTATTCATGCCTTCAAGATATACAAGGAAATTTTTAAGGTCCCTTTCATAAGAACAAACAGTATTAGAACTAAGCCCACGTTCAGCTTTTAGGTGCGTAACAAAAAGTTCTAAATATCTTTGATAAGGGTTAATGTTCATCGTCTAGAACGGCGCCATTTTAGTATTTTTTAGAAAAAAATTATCAGAGTCATAGCGTCTAAGATTCTCTATACTAACAACAGCATCCTTTACATCTATCTGTATCTGAAGATTACCAACATAATAATCTGACACTTCATCCACAGAAAAGTCCCAAATATTATTATGAACATAGATTATACCAAAACTCTTGAATCTAAGTTCTGCGTTCTCATCCTTATTCACTTCTTTTAGAGTTATCTTAAGATCACAAGATTCCGAATATTCTTTTTTATTAGTGCAGTCTAAATAAACTTGAACAAACTCATAATCACTATTAGCTTTGCTCTTAATTAGAGCAGAAATATCAAGTCCATAGTTCTCTTTCCATTTTGAATGATTTACTTCACTCTGTGTTTTAAACATCAGGACGGGTCTTTTTATCCCAAACACAGGATCAGACATAATAAACATGCAAATAACAAAGATAATTGATCTATATACCTTGTTCACCAGCACCCCCCTTATTTTTAATATAGAATTATATAACACGATTAAGATAAAAAAAGAAGATGCCCGGTCTTTTGGACCGAGCATCCTCTGATTCTAATTACACATATAAAGAGGGGAGGTAATTAGTTAGTTTGTGGTATGCTCAATGGTGTTCCATTAGTGAAGTTAGCACCATTCTGCTGAACAGTAGTAATAAGGCTAAAACTACCATTACCAAAACTTGCAGCATATACATTTATTACTGCGCCACCTGTCATTACATTGCCGTCTTCATCACATTCCTGTGCTTTAAATTCAAACATAGTCGGTGAATAGCTAACAGCAGAAATTGATCTAAATAGAACGTTATATTCATTAGCTTTGTCAAGATCAGTAAAATGAGCAACCAAACTAGCTGCACTAAGATCTTTCATTATAGCAACTACTACACCTATTTCACCAAAAACAGTATTAGGGTGAGTTGGTCCAAAAAAAGCCGTTGTATCAATTCTACTAGCCTCAGCAGCAGCTCCAGTTGTTCCAATACCGTATTGGTATACATTAGCTGCATCAACTTTTTGACCAGTAGCATTTTCTAAAACCTTACCAGCAGCATCTCCTGCATTCTTTTGAGCTCTTCCAGTTGTATAACCAGTAGCTCCACAACCTGTTAGAGCAAGTACTGTTATCAGTGCTACACCCGCTATTAAAAATCTCTTCATCTTCTAATCCTCCCAAATATTCCTTTTTTTAATTAGTGAACAAAATAAGTAGGGTCGTCTGATCCAAACATTGAAGACCCAGTAGACAATTCTATACAACCTTTTACTCTTTGATCTGTAGTAAGAGCAGCGTCTATCCAATTAGGACATGGTACCCCAACAGTTAAACGTACACTCTGGTAATAGTAACCATATGTTCCGCCTGTTGACATAGATTGACAAGTAAATGGAACAGAAGCTAAAGTGTGTTTTTCGCCTGCACCTTTGCCTGCACCAAGAACGCCGTTACTTGCCTGACAACAGAATGTATAACCATTTACCTTAAGAAATGCTGTACCAACGAATTGACCATAAATACTTCCACCCATAGGATTAACTGTTAAAACTACTTTACCAGTACTCCCACTGAAGTTATCTACGATCTCACCTGTATAAACGTTATCTCCTGTAGCTGTTTCACTGCAAGAAGAACCATAAGCTGTGTTACCAAGTACACTAGGATTGACATTGTTCTTGTTCCCGCAAGCTGCAAAAACAAGTAAACTCAACATCACTAGTATTGTTTTTACTTTCACTTTTCTTAACCTCATTTTCTTTTCCTCCCCTAGGAAAACTATTTTCACACTTATTGTATTGCAAGCCTTGTGCCATTTTTCTTTGATTATAAAAAATCCTTAATATTCAATATCTTAATTGTGCATTTCAAGCTAAAGGCTTCAACGTGTATTGTATAGTTACAGTTGGGCTGTATATAAGTTAAACACCTATTTTCATGCTTTCGGGTGGGTTTTTTTATACATCTCAGAAAGCTTTTCCATGGTCAAATGGGTGTATTTTTGAGTTGCGGCTATACTTGCATGCCCCAATAGCTCTTTTACCGTTTTAATGCTTGCCCCGGCTTCTAAAAGATGTGTTGCGTATGAATGCCTCATGGTATGAGGTGTGGTTTTTTTAAGTATACCTGCCTTTAAGGATATAAAACGTGTAAGCCTTTGAATAGATCTAACATTTAAAGGAGTCCCACTCCTATTTAAGAATATGATATTACTAGGTTTATCTTCTTTAACAAAGTTGCCTCTTACCTCAAAATAGCGGTTAAGGCTGTTCAATGCTTCATCATTAAAGGGACTAAGACGTTCTTTTCTGCCCTTCCCCATTACTTTTATGATCTTATCATTAACATCAATATCTTCTATCTTTAAGTTGGCAAGTTCACTAACTCTTAATCCCGCCCCATACAATAGCTCTATTATTGCCAAATTCCTTTTACCTATGTCTGTAGAAGGGTCTATGGCAGAAAGAAAGGTATTCATTTCTTCAACAGAAAGTGCAAACATTAGTTTTTCTGGCATCTTTGGACGTATTATCCTGCTTAATATTTGTGCCCCAGTATAACCCTGCATATTAAGATATCTAAGAAAGGCCCTAATGGAACTTGTTTTTCTCGCTATAGAACGTTTATCCAATTTTTCATAAAGAGTCGCAATGTAGGTCCTTATATGAAGATGATCAAGTTCTGTTACTTTTTTAACTCCCTGTGTTTCTAGATATGAAAGAAATGCTTTTAGGTCACTACTATATGCTTCTACAGTATTTGGAGAAACATTCTCTTCGTGAGAAAGATATGAAAGATATTCTGTAAAAAGTATTTTTAATTCCATTTCGACTTTTATTATTACACACCATAAACAAAGAAGTAAGTTTTAATTAAGGTCTAGCACTTCTAAAAATACTTCTATTCTTCTATTTTACCTTTTGACTACGGTATTTTTGTAATAGGCCTTTATATAGTTTAGCCCTGTGTTAAATATATCTACAGAATACTTGTTTATAAAATAAGGTCGCTGAGTTATACTTTCACTTATAAAAGTATTTTCTTGTCCTAATATTCCAAAATTAACATATGAATCAACTATTAGGTCCGCAGCTTGCACTCCTATGTTGCCAAAACTACTATTAGCTAATGATTGATTATACCAAGCGACAGAACCAGAAAGTATTAAGAAGAACTTAACGTCTTCAGTAATCTGCTCTCCACCTTCTAACATCTGACGATATACA
>CAYPMK010000018.1:0-27025 GCA_964411885.1 uncultured Bdellovibrionales bacterium | reverse complement strand
TTTAGTGTTAGTGAAGATCCTATTTTTGCTTCTTTAATATCAAGGTTGCTTGGGTCGAATTTTATTATAGAGAAATCATGATAATAGTCGTAGTAGATAACCTTTCCAGAAACTCTGTCTCCGGTAATTAATTCTATAGTAATTATTGCAGGGCCTTTAGAGGTTACGTGTGCATTGCTTACTATAAGACCTAGTTCTTTGTCGGCGATAAATCCTGTTCCTGTTGAGTCACCCATTGAATAATCAAAGCCGATAGGGAAAGGATTGTTAACATAAATGTTTACTACTTGTTTTTTTAGATCATCTATTTCTTGATCAGACCATTCTGTTTTATCTATTTTGTTTTTTTGTGCATAGCTTTGGGTGCTTAAGAGTAAAAGCGTAAATACTATTAATTTTTTAAATGGTGACATAATAGAGTGTTTATTATTACAATTTAACAATAAAAGTCAATATTTATTTTACATCTTTTTTGTTTTTGTAGCCCTATGGCTTTGAAGCCTATTCCTCTGTTCCTTGCGATCTTCTTGGGTTTTGGGTACATAAAGGTGTTCTTTAGTATTGTAGTCAAGTTCGGACCAATACATTGCCGAAGCAAGAGTCATGGGTAGTGGAATAAAATTTTGTACCTGTTGTAATTTCCAATTCTCTTTTCTTAACCAAGCCTCTAATGCTTTCATCTTTGAACTAGTGGTTCCGGGGAATGCAGAGATGAAATAGGGAACTAGATATTGTTCTTTATTAACGGACTTTGATATTTGATAGAATAATTCCCTAAACTCTAGGAAAGTTTTGAATGATGGTTTGCCCATTAGTGCCAACACTTCTTCGTCGTTATGTTCTGGAGCTACTTTTAATTGTCCACTTACATGATCTGATATGAGTTTTTTAAGGTATTTTTTATCGCACAAGGCAAGATCGTACCTCACACCACTTGCGATGAAAACCCTTCTTACACCGTTTATTTTAGATACAGCCTCTAATAATTCTATTTGTTCGCTGTGGTCTGTATTAAGGTTCTTGCATATATTAGGGTAAAGACAGGATGTTCTAATACATATTTTTTGTTTTTCTATATCTTTACAAGACAGTTTATACATGTTTGCTGTTGGTCCACCAAGATCACTTATTATTCCCTTAAATGAATTCTTGTTTGTTAGCTTTTGAACTTCTTTTACGACAGAACCTTTTGAACGTGACTGAACTATTTTTCCCTGATGCAGAGTTAGGGCGCAAAACGTACAGCCTCCAAAACAGCCTCTGTTTATACTGATGGAGTTCTGTATCATTTCTAGAGCAGGGATTTTTTCCTTATATGAGTAGTGTTGTTCTTTTGTGAAATCAAGGTCGTATATTTCGTCCATTTCACTTTCTGTTAGTGGGAGTGAAGGCGGATTTATTACAACAGATTTATTCCTGTAATCTTGTACCAAGGTTTTTGCGTTAAGGGGGTTGCTTTGTTCCATATACAATAGCGTAGTCTTTAGGAACTTTTTCTTATCACCACTTACTTCTTCGTGAGATGGAAGTATAAGTCTGTTATTTATACTCCTAGAATCTTGTTTTGAACTAAGGTATGCAACACCTCTTATCTTATATAAGTTTTTTTTGTCATTTTTTTCTAAAGCTTTACAGACTTCCAAACTTGGATGCTCTGCCATTCCGTATATGACAAGATTGTAAGAACCTGTGATAAGGATAGAAGGTAGTACCTTGTTCTGCCAGTAGTCGTAGTGGGACAATCTTCTTAAGGATATTTCTACTCCACCACCTATTATGAATGAGTTAGGGAATGCTTGTCTTGCCATTTTTGAATACTCAACGCCTGCGTTATCTGGCCTTGTTCCACCTTTTCCACCCTCTGAATATTGGTCATCACGACGAGGTTTTTTATCTGCAGTGTAATTATTTATCATTGAATCAACAACGCCGGTGCCTATACCAATAAATAGTTTTGGCTCACCTAATTTCTTTATGTCCTCTGCAGTTTTTGGCTGACTTATTATTCCAACCTTGTAACCCTTATGCATTAAATATCTTGCTAGTAATGGTACACCAAAACTATGGTGATCTATATAGGCATCCCCACTTATAAACAATATATCAAGTCCGTTCCAGCCCCTAGCTTTTATTTCTTCAGAGGTCATTGGCACGAACATCTTTAATTTATGATCTTTATGTTCCATAAAAGGAGTATATTCCATATTAAGAACTTTACAAAGCCCCTATGTTTGATAATAAAACGGAATTATGGCTAAACTTTATTTTAGATATTCCGCAATGAACGCTGGTAAGACCACTCAGCTCATACAGGTTAAGCATAATTACGAAGAAAGAGGACAAACGGTATTGGTCCTTAAACCAGCTGTTGATAAAAGAGAGAGCTCGTCTTTGATCCGATCAAGGATAGGGATAGAGTGTTGTACTACTATCTTTGACGATAAAGCCGATATATTAGATCTAATAAAAGAACAAAAGAAAGACAAAAAAATAGATTGTATCTTGATAGACGAGGCACAATTCATGACAAGAAAGCAGGTTCTTGAGCTTTGTTCTGCCATTGATGAGTTGAACATTCCTTGTATTGCATACGGCTTAAGGACAGATTTTAGAGGAGAACTTTTCCCCGGTAGCCAAGCGCTACTTTCTTTTGCAGATAGCATAGAGGAACTAAAGACGATATGCTGGTGTGGAAAGAAAGCAATTATGAATACAAGGATACATGATGGCAAAGCAGTTTACGAGGGCGAACAGGTAAAAATAGGTGGTAACGAATCATATATCTCTTTATGCAGAAAGCATTGGAAAGAAGGCAGAATAAAACCATAGGTACAGGAGGTCTTTATGTTCCTTAGTTTGATCCTATGTTCACTTCTTAGTGTCTTTAACTCGTATTCCAGCTTAATTGATGATGTCCCAGTCGGTAAATTTGTATTCAATAAACAAGAAGTACAAAATTTAAAAGCTAAATATGGTCTTGGTACAGAAAAACTATTGTTGGAACTTGTTCCACTTGCAAAACGAAATGCTCGCCCACCAATATCTAATTATTACGTTGGAGCAGTAGGCATATCTAGAACTGGAAAAATATATTTTGGTAATAACCTAGAATTTAGATCTGTTCCCATTGCACAAACAGTGCATGCAGAACAATTTTTGTTTGTACTTAGTTTTTTAGAGTATGACAGACTAGACAAGATAGCTGTTTCTGCCGAGCCTTGTGGCCATTGCAGACAGTTCTTGAACGAAGTTAAAGGAGCGGCAAAAGATCTTAAAGTTCTTGTTGTTGGCAAAAAGCCTCGTTATCTTGGTTCATTATTGCCAGAACCTTTTGGCCCAGATAATCTTGATATAGATATATCCATCTATTCAAAAAGGGATAATAAAATAAAAATAGACGATAAAGAGAAAGATGAAATGGTTCGTTTTGCCTTGATGATGGCAAATGAATCATATGCTCCTTATAGTTCTTCATATTCTGGTGTAGTGATAAAAACCAAAGATGGTAACTTGCATAAAGGCTTTTATATAGAGAATGCGGCATTTAATCCTTCTATATCACCAATGATAGCAGCGATAATAAAAATGGTGAGTCTGGGTTATCCATATGAAGATATTTCTCAAGTAGTGCTCGCAGAAAAAAAAGACGCTCCAGTAAAACACGAAGAGAGTATAAGAACACTGCTAAAAGCTATTTCACCAAAAGCAAAATTTAGAGTTGTTAGTTTATAAATTATTTATAAAGTTATCTCTACGGCCTTGTGACCCTTTCTTGGTTTTGGTACACCTGCAGGATATTTGTAATCTATATTTCCGTAATGAGTGATGCTACAATTAGGGCTCCCCTTTTTTTGAAGCAAAAGGTTTTTCTTAAATCTTTTTTTCTCTCTTGAGAGTGCAAATTTCATGTATGGGGATAAAGTGTGTCGGCTTATGAAGCCTTTCCACCCAGTTATTTTTATCAAGGATGTTCTTAATTTTTTAACGTCCATTGCTAAAGGGTGTCCAATTTTTTTTAGGTCCCTGTACATTGCTTGTAGTATTGGTATGTAGAATACGAAATTCTTTTTCATTCTTTTACGTCTTATTTGAACCAGTTCGTGATCCCAGTCTTTTGTCTTTAGATAGCCATCTCTATGTACTTTCATCATTCTATATAATGAAGGTCCTAGCACTTCAAAATCTTGTTCAAAAGCTGTGTCCAATCTTTTCTCTGTTTCTTTATCGTTCAAATGAGGGTGGTTCCAGTTCTGTATCGATTGCCCATGTGTTTCTATCCAAGGGAAATTTTTCTTTATCTTCCCTTCTTTTTTCATCCTGTCCCACAAGGCTGTTCCCGGTACAGGCATGAATAACATAAATTGATTGTAAACACAGTTGTATGAAAGAGCATGTTCTATTTCTCTATTTATATCTTCCATGGTTTGATGTTCAAAACCAATTATCGTTGAACCAAGTACTTCTACTCCATGAGCTTGAAGTTCTTTTACGAGTTTTTTAAGATCGATATTGTCCATTTTGTTGTACGTTTTACCGGTAGATTCCTCTAAACCAATCCAAACAAAACAATAACCAAGTTTTACTATGTTCTCTACACCTAATTTAATTAAAGCGTTTGCAGAAGAGAATACGTTAAAGGAATAGGCCTTTTTTTGTTCTTCCATGAGTTTAAGTAGTTCTAATGCTCTTTTGTGGTCTAGAGAAAAATTCTCTGACATAATGAACATCTCTGTCCTGCCTTGTTCTGCATGTGCATCTGCTACCTTTAAGACGTCTTCTGCTGTGTTTATAAAACTTATAAACTTACCTTTAAACTTATGTGATGTGGAACAAAAGTCGCACTTCATAGGACATCCAACGTCTGTGATTATAAGACCACTAGATGTTTTTGATACAGAAAGTCCCATAACGCGTTTTTCTATACTTGCTATTGAAAGTGGTGCAAAAAAAGTGTGTTTTTTTCTGGGTCCAAATCCTTTAAGCTTTGCATAATAATCCAAACCATCCATCTTTACAAACGTTACACCCTTGTAATTATCCATGTCTGTGTTTGAGCAGGACACATAGGTGTTGAATTTTTCTTTAGGATATATCTCTAACATCTTGTTTGTTAGTTCTTGTATTACTTCATCGTCGTTAACTATGTGACCACCAATATCTATGGGGGTGTTCGGTAACGTTGATCTTATTACCTGATATGTTTTTAATAGGGCATCAAAATTAGGGATTATGGCAGATATGCCTATTCTATCCCATTTTCCTGTTCTTAAGACCTTTTCTAGTTGTTTTACCGACGGAAAATCTAGAATTGCAGTGTTTGCATTTATATTAGTTGCAAAAACATCAAAAGCCCAAGTGTTACAGAACATCTCTACCTGATAGTAGAGTTGTCCTCTGGTAACTTGATTTGTCAGCAAGCTCATTGGGTTTTTATATCTGGACCATTCACTTAAAGTACCGTATGGACCAACCACAGATGTAAAAAGTATGTTCTTCATTTAACGCAAGGTACTATATACTCTATTGTGTTTAATAGATAGTTTTAATTCATTTATTTTATTGAAAAATCTAAACTTCTATATATATTGAGACCATAGAAGAAAAAACATTCAAAAAGGAGATTTTTTTATGAAGACATCGCATCCAAAAGGTCTTTATCTTTTGTTCTCTGTTGAAATGTGGGAAAGATTCAGTTTTTATGGGATGCTTGCATTACTTGTGCTTTTTATGAAGAATTATTTTGGTTGGAGCACAGAGGTTGCAGGTAATATCTATGGTTGGTACATTGGTCTTGTATTTCTTACCCCTATACTTGGTGGATACTTGGCCGATAGATTTTTTGGACCTAATAAATGCATAATAGCAGGTGCGTTAACCATTGCGGCAGGGCAATTTGTGCTATTTAGTGTTCCTTATACAGCCTCTGTTAGTGCTTTTTATTTAGGAGTAGCACTTCTTATAATAGGTAACGGTCTTTTTAAATCCAATATATCTGTTCTCGTTGGAAATTTATATGAAAAAGATGATCCAAGAAAGGATGCTGGTTTTACAATATTTTACATGGGCATAAATCTTGGTGCGGCCATAGCTCCTATAGTTTGTGGTTTTCTTGGTGAAAAGGTTGCTTGGCAGTGGGGCTTTTTTGCTGCTGGAGTTGGAATGATAATTGGTCTTTTTACTTTCCTGCTTGGAAAGAAAAAATATCTTGGGACACTTGGGGAACTTCCAGCTTCTCATAAAGCTAAAAACAGTTCTGCTACAACCTGTGAACCTCTTTCAAAAACAGAAAAGGATAGAATAAAAGTTATATTCATAATGGGTTTTTTCGTAATATTCTTTTGGTTTGCATTCAAACAGAATGGTGCTTCCTTAACGCTGTTTGCTTCTGAATCTACTAACAGAGTATTGCCTTTCATAAACTGGGAAGTTCCAGCTTCTTGGTTTGTTTCTT
The DNA here is from genome assembly GCA_964411885.1 of uncultured Bdellovibrionales bacterium. Taxonomy (GTDB): domain Bacteria; phylum Bdellovibrionota; class JAFGOL01; order JAFGOL01; family JAFGOL01; genus JAKLHL01. Next base: position 20,574 of record CAYPMK010000018.1, on the reverse strand, counting down.
TGAACGCAGTTTTCATTTTGGCCTTTGCACCGGTTTTTTCTAGACTATGGATAAAACTAGCTGAGAATAAAAAAGAGCCATCAACACCTGCAAAATTTGTTTGGGGACTAACACTATTAGCATTTGGTTTTGTTCTTATGGCTGTTGCCGCCCACGTTAATTATGCTTACGGCAAAGTTGGCGTACTGTGGCTTACAGGAGCATATTTGTTTCTTACACTTGGAGAGCTATGTCTTTCTCCTGTAGGACTTTCATTAGTAACCAAACTTTCTCCAGCAAGGTATGCTTCTGCTTTAATGGGAGCGTGGTTCCTTGCTAACTTTATAGCAAATAAACTTGCAGGTCAGTTTGCAGGAATGTATGACAAGATTAATCACGTTAAGTTCTTCTTATTCCCTGTTGCTACTGCTCTTGGTGCTGCATTATTGCTACTAGTGCTTAGAAAATATATTAAGCGCTGGATGCATGGAATACATTAATTATGAATAAAGAACCTTTTATTAAGCACGACCAACGTATCCCTGAATTTACACTCAGGGCAGTAATACTTGGGACTATTCTTGCTGTTGTTTTGGGTGCCGCAAATGTTTATTTAGGTCTTTACGCCGGTATGACAGTAGCTTCATCTATACCAGCGGCGGTAGTTTCTATGGCTATATTAAGAGGAGTGCTTAAAAGAGGAACTATACTTGAGAATAATATAGTACAAACAGTTGCCAGTGCAGGAACTTCTGTTGCGTCTGGAATAATATTCACCATACCAGCACTTGTTTTTGTTGGAGCGTGGACAGATTTTAAATTCTGGCCTACAGCCATAATGGGTATTTGTGGAGTTCTTCTTGGTGTTATTTTTATGATCCCGTTAAGGAAGGTGCTTATAGTAGAGGAAAAAGAACTTTCATATCCAGAGGGTGTGGCCTGTGGAGAAGTTCTTATAGCTGGAGAAGAAGGTGGATCGCAGTTCAAACCTATTTTTATGGGTGTAATAGTTGGAGGAATATTTAAATTCCTTGGTTCTGCACTCAATATGTTAAAAGGTACAGTTGAATGGGCGACTGGTCTTGGTGGCAGAGCTATTTACGTCGGAAGTGATGTTTCTATGGCTTTGCTTGGTATAGGATACATAATAAACCTAGATGTATCTTTTCTTGTTTTTCTAGGTGGTTTTTTAGGATGGAGTGTTGCAATTCCTTTATTGGGTACTCCAGTTGGAATGGAAAATGCTTCTATGCTTGATATTTCTTGGGAGCTTTGGAGTTCTCAGGTTCGTTATATAGGTGTTGGTTGTATGTTGGTCGGTGGAGTATGGTCCATCATTAGTATGCGAAAGGGGATATTCAAAGGGGTTTCTCATATAAGTAGTTCTCTTAAAGTTAATAAAGATGTTCAGGTTAAGAGAACAGAAAGAGATATGGGAATAATATCCATTCTTATTTCTTTTGCTATTACATTGGTGGGGATGTTCTTCTTATATAGATACATAACTAATCATAGTTCATTAGGCTTAATAGCTACAGTTATAATGGCTATTTGTGCCTTTGCATTCGTGGCTGTATCTAGTTATATAACCGGACTTGTGGGTAGCTCTAACAACCCTGTGTCTGGCATGATAATATGTGCTTTGATATTTACGTCGATAGTTTTGTTACTTTTAGGTTATAGAGATCATTCAGCTATCATATCAACACTCGGTATAGCTGGTGTTGTATGTGTTGCAGCTAGTATAGGTGGAGATACTTCTCAGGATCTTAAAACTGGTTATATAGTTGGTGGTACACCAAAGTATCAGCAGATAGGTCTTATAATAGGTGGTGTGGTTTCTGCGTTGTTTATTCCTCTTGTGCTTGTGTTGCTACACAAGGCATATGTTATCGGTGTTGGTCTTAAAGCGCCACAAGCAAATCTTTTTGCTAACATAGCAAAAGCAATATTTGGGGAAGGGACCATGCCTATGAACATGGTCGTAATAGGTATAATACTCGCTATAGTTTGTATCTTAGTTGATGAACTATACCTTGCTAAGAAAGGTTCAAAGTTCAGAATATATATAATGCCTATAGCTGTTGGTATATATCTTCCAGTTACACTTGCTGTCCCTATTCTGATAGGTGGATTTATTAGATATCTGGTCAATAAAAAGACCTTTATGGAAGAATCAAAAGATCCCGGTATACTTTTTAGTTCAGGTTTGATTGCGGGTGAATCATTGATGGGGATAGTGGTTGCCTTATTTATTTTCTTAAAAATGGACCTTTCATTAGCCTCGTATTTGAGTGAACAAGTTATAACAACACTCTCTGTCTTGGCTATACTGGTGTCCTCTGTTCTGTTATGGAGGAGCTCTGTTAAGAATAGGATATAAGTGCTTGACATTAAAAAGCAAAATGAATAGTATGACTAGAAAATGTAGCTAAAGAACAAGGGAGGGTCTTCTAACAATGAACAGATCAGAACTTATCTTAAAATTCTCTGAGTTTGCAAATATACCTAAAAAGAAAGCAGAAACCATTGTGGATACTGTATTCGGTGAAATGAAGAATGCATTAGACGGTGGAGACAGAATAGAACTTCGTGGATTTGGTTCTTTCGTTAATAAGGAATATGGTTCTTATACTGGAAGAAATCCAAAAACAGGCGAATCAATAACAGTTCCTCCAAAAAGATTGCCTTTCTTTAAGGTAGGAAAAGAACTTAAAGAAGAATTAGAGCCTGTAAAGAACAGCTAATTTATAATCCTAGTTTTTTAAAAGGCCATCTGGACTTTATTTTTTCCTGCTCACTTATTATTACCGCTATTATCATTATGCTTCCACCGATGAGGAGTCTTTTCCAATCAGCAGATTCTTGAAATATAAAAATAGAGCAGAGTACAGCGAGTGGTATCTTTGCATTGTTCATGGCCGCCAGGCTAGACACCTTTGCTTTAACTGCCCCTAGGTTCCATAAAAAGAACCCAACTCCAGAAGCTATTACTCCAAGGTATATTAGTGCAGATATTTGTTCTCCTGTAGGATAAAAATTATTCCACCCACCTGATATGAACGAAAGTATTAAGGCTACTCCAGCCCCTCCAGCGTATAGGAATCCAAAAACATCTTGGCTTTGAAGGTCTGAGTATTTATTCATTAGTTTCTTATAATATATCTGGCCTATTGCAAAACATACGTTAGATGCTTGTACCAGTATTACTCCGATCAAGAAAATATTGTCGCTCATTTTTGAATAAACTATGTATCCAGCTCCGAGCACCGCTATTAATGCAGACGTTAGTGCAGGAAGATCTAGTGGCTTTTTGTTTATAAGGTCATTGAGCAGTGTTACGTATATAGGTGTTAGTATTGTGAATAATGCAACCTCGTAAGCTTTTAGGAAGTGGAAAGAGTAAATGTAGGTTGCGTACATAAGACCAAATTGTATGGCTCCTATTAGCAGGAGTTGTCTTCTTACTTTATGGCTCTGATGTTTAGAGCGGATGCTGTTCATCTTTATGAGAGGCAGGAAGATCAAAAGGGATATAGCTAGTCTTATGAAAGACACTATGTTCGGGTCTATAGAAGTTAGGTTGGTCTTTATTAATCCAAAAGAAAAAGCCCATATTAAAGATGCAATTAAAAGATAAAGCATTCTGTTCTCCTCCTGTCTTTTTTATGTTATTAAATCATAAAAAAGTAAAAGGAGACACAAACAATATGAAGGCATTAGTAAAAAAATATCCAAAAAAAGGTATTTGGATGGAAGATATACCGAAACCATCCATAAAAGAAAATGATGTTCTTATAAAGATACGTAAGACGGCTATTTGTGGTACTGACGTACATATATATAACTGGGACGAGTGGTCACAAAAAACAATCCCTGTTCCAATGCAAGTAGGGCACGAATTTGTTGGTGAAATAGCAGAGCTTGGATCAGCTGTTACTGGATTAAAAATAGGTCAAAGAGTTTCTGGAGAAGGGCATGTTGTTTGTGGACATTGCAGGAACTGTAGAGCAGGAAAGAGACATCTTTGTATAAACACAAAGGGTATTGGTGTTAATATACCCGGTGCTTTTGCAGAATATCTTGTTATGCCGGCAGTCAATGTTTTTCCATTGCCTAATGAAATCTCAGATGATGAGGCGGCAATTTTTGATCCATTTGGTAATGCAGTTCACACAGCTTTATCTTATGATCTTATAGGAGAGGATGTTCTTATAACTGGTGCAGGTCCTATAGGTATAATGGCTGGTGCTGTTGCAAAACACGTTGGCGCAAGGAAAGTTGTAATTACAGATATGAATGAATATAGGTTAGACCTTGCAAAAAAGATTGGCATAGAACATTGTGTTAATGTTAAGAATGAAAAATTAAAAGAGGTGATGAAGAGAATAGGAATGACAGAGGGTTTTGATATAGGTCTTGAGATGTCTGGAAGCATACATGCTTTTAACGATATGATAGACACTGTAAGGATGGGAGCAAAAATAGCGTTGTTGGGAATACTCCCAAGTGGTTCAGGTATAGAGTGGGATAAGGTCATCTTTAAAGGTCTTTTTATGAAAGGTATATATGGACGAGAAATGTTCGAGACTTGGTACAAGATGACAGCGATGTTGCAAAGTGGTCTGGATATAAAACCGGTAATAACCCATAGGTTCCCTGTGACAGAATTTGAAAAAGGTTTTGAACTTATGGCGTCTGGTAATTCAGGTAAAATAGTTCTTGATTGGACAGTATTAAAATAAGAGGAGAAAAACGATGTCTTATACTAGTGTAAAAAAATATTATGTAGAAACAATTAATTCAATCAAGAATGACGGCCTTTATAAAGACGAAAGGATAATAACATCACCTCAGGCTGGTAATGTTAAGGTTCGTTTTCCAGAGGATGCTCCAGAAAAGAACATAATAAATCTTTGTGCAAATAATTACCTTGGTCTTAGTTCACATCCCGACGTTGTTAAGGCGGCACATGATGGCCTGGAGTCTAGGGGTTATGGAATGTCATCTGTTAGGTTTATTTGTGGCACACAGGACATACACAGGGAGTTAGAAAGAAAGGTCTCAAAATTCTTGGGTATGGAGGATGCAATACTCTTTGGTTCATGTTTTGATGCCAATGGTGCCTTGTTCGAGGCTATTTTGACCGCAGAAGATGCTATATACTCAGATAAATTAGTTCATGCATCAATAATAGACGGGATAAGACTTTGCAAAGCACAACGTTATATATATGAGCATTCCAACATGGAAGAGTTGGAAGAAAAACTTTGTACAACCACAGCAAGAATAAAACTTATAATGACTGATGGGGTTTTTTCTATGGATGGGGATATGGCTAAGCTTGACAAGATCTGTGAGCTTGGTGAAAAATATGGTGCGCTGGTTGTCGTAGATGATTCTCATGCTACTGGTTTTATAGGTAAGACTGGTCGTGGTACGCATGAGCATTTTAATGTTATGGATAAGGTAGATATTATAACCACTACTTTTGGTAAAGCTCTTGGTGGTGCTACTGGTGGATGTATAGCTGGGAAGAAAGAAATAATAGAATTATTAAAACAAAGAGGTCGTCCGTATCTTTTTAGTAATGCACTTATGCCGGCTGTTGTTACAGCAACGTTGAAAGTTCTTGATATTCTGTCTCAGAGTACAGAAAGAAGGGATAAGTTAGAAATGTTAACTAAGTTCTGGCGTACATCATTAGAGGCTGCAGGGTTTGAATTAAAACCCGGCAATACTCCAATAGTTCCAATAATGCTTTATGATGCAAAACTTGCACAGAATTTTAGCAAGGATCTTTATGCAGAAGGTATTTTTGCGGTTGGGTTTTTCTACCCGGTAGTTCCTCAAGGACAAGCAAGAATACGTACACAAATGTCAGCTTCTTTGGACAAGAAAGATCTAGAAAAGGCAGTAGATATTTTTACTAAAATAGGCAAAAAACATAATATTATTAAATAGATATTAGAAAAACGCTCGACTTTTCACGCTGTGAATTTTGTAACAAAATGCTTTGACATAGTCATTGTATCTATGTTATATAAAGTGTTGTGAAAAAAATCACATAACGAGGTTATTAAAGATGACGCCAGAAAAAACAGTAGCTAGGCTCAGCCTCTATAGAAGATTTCTTAAAATAGCAAAAGAAGACGGTGTAGATAATGTTTATTCTCATCAACTGGCAGAGATGGTCAGGAGTACTCCTGCGCAGGTAAGAAGAGATCTTATGATACTTGGTTATAATGGTAGTCCACAAAAGGGTTATGATGTTAGTGAGCTAATAAAACATATTGATAGCTTCTTTAATACAGAAAAGATCATAGATGTGATTTTAGTTGGTGTGGGTAATATAGGTAGAGCTTTGTTGTCTTATTTTAGAGATGGTAAATCACACATAAAGATAATAGCAAGTTTTGATAAGGATGAAACAAAAACTGGTAGGGTTATTAACAATTCAAGATGTTACACAATGGATGACCTTAAGAATATCGTAGTAGAGAACAATGTTAAAACGGCTATACTTTCTGTTCCAGCAACAGATGCTCAGAGTATAGCAGATATACTCGTAGAGAATGGTATACGCGGTATATTGAACTTTGCACCGACTAGATTAAAGGTCCCTGCAGATGTTTTTGTAGAGGACGTAGATATAACTATGAATATGGAAAAAGTAATATATTTTTCAGCAGGCAAGAAAAAGTAGGAGGCGCAATGGAAAGTATTTTTGCAAAATATAAGAACGCAGGAAGGGATTCGTTAATACCCATACTTCAGGATCTACAGGAAAAAGAAGGTTTTTTATCTTTTGATTCTTTGCTTTCTGTTAGCAGGTTCCTTAACCTTCCTCTCTCAAAAATATATGGGGTCGCCAGTTTTTATAATCAATTCAAGTTTAATCAACCCGGTAAATATCAGATACAGGTTTGTAGAGGTACAGCGTGTCATGTTAAGGGTTCTATAAAGGTCTTGGATGCATTAAAGAGGGAACTAAAGATAGATGCAGGTCAAACAACAAGGGATGGTCTTTTTAGTTTAGAGGTTGTGGCCTGTGTTGGAGCATGTAGTTTAGCTCCTGTAGTTTGCATAAATGGGGAATATTATGCAGGAGTAACACCAGACAGTATAGAAAAAATAATAGATTCTTACAGAGAAAAAAAGGAGAAAGGTGAATAAAAATGGCTTTCAGCGTTGTAGACAAATGTTGCGATAAATGTGGCAATACAAGTAGTGATCCTTGTGCTGGCTTTGTTCAATGTAGAAGCGAAGGACCTTTTTGCCACGAAGATGACAAATGTAAGAGTAAGTTAAGCTCTCACATAAATTCTTTAAAGAGGGATGATGTTAAAAAACCAGTGTTATTCATTGGTACTGGTACCTGTGGACTTGGTGCTGGAGCGTTAAAAACACTCGCTCAAATAAAGAGCTACATAAAAAATAAAGGGCTTGATGTAGAAATAATAGAAGTTGGTTGTATTGGACTTTGTTCAGAAGAACCAATAATGGACGTTCAGTTACCGGGCAAGAAAAGAGTGTCTTTTTCAAAGGTAACGGATAAGAATGTCGATAAAATATTAGATGCTGTATTTGCTGGTAAAGACATATCTAACTATGCTTTTGTGCAATTTGGTAACGAAAAATTATCTAGTTGGAATAATGTTCCGCTAATGAAAGAGCACAGTTTCTTTAAGAACCAAACAAGATGGGTGTTAGAGAATTGTGGAGTTATAGACCCTACAAGTATAGATGAATATATGGCTCATGATGGTTATAAGGCACTTTCAAAAGCTTTGTCTCAACACACTTCAAAAGAGATCTGCGACGTTATAGAGAAAAGTGGATTAAGGGGTCGTGGTGGTGGTGGGTTTTTAACTGGTAAGAAATGGAAATTCGCACTTAACACTGAATCGAACAAAAAATATTTTGTATGTAACGCCGATGAAGGAGATCCCGGTGCGTTCATGGATAGAGCAGTAATAGAAGGAGATCCACACAGACTTTTAGAAGGTCTTATAATAGCGTCATATGCAATTGGTGCTAGTACTGCCTATGTTTATATAAGGGCTGAGTATCCTCTTGCGATAAGAAGGTTAAACAAGGCAATAGACGATGCTAAGAAGGCTGGTCTTCTTGGAGAGAACATACTCGATAGCGGTTTTAATTTGGATATCATAATAAAGAAAGGAGCAGGGGCTTTTGTGTGTGGAGAAGAGACTGCCTTGATACACAGTATAGAGGGTAAACGTGGGATGCCAAGACCTCGTCCACCGTATCCTGCTGTAAGTGGTCTTTTTGGTAAGCCTACTGTTATTAATAACGTAGAAACCTTGGCTAATGTAGCTCTAATCATAAGGAATGGTGCAGATTGGTTTAATGCTGTTGGTACAGATTCGACTAAGGGAACCAAGGTATTTGCACTTTCTGGGAAAGTGAACAGAACTGGTCTTGTAGAAGTTGCAATGGGAACTAGTATAAGGGACATTGTCTACAGTATTGGAGATGGTATCCCCGATAATAAACAGTTCAAGGCTGTGCAGATAGGTGGTCCTTCTGGAGGCTGTGTACCAACATCACACATAGACATACAAATAGATTATGAGTCTTTAAAAGCAATTGGTGCCATGATGGGTTCTGGTGGTCTTGTAGTTATGGACGAGAATACCTGTATGGTGGATGTTGCAAAATTCTTTATGGATTTTATACAAAGAGAAAGTTGTGGAAAGTGTATTCCTTGCCGTGAGGGTACTAAGAGGATGTATGAGATATTAGAGAAAATAACTCGTGGTAATAAATCTGAACAGGGATATGACGCCTTGGATAGGTTTAAGGGTGTGGTAATGTTAAAAAGTCTGGCAGAGGTAATTCAAGACACCAGTCTTTGTGGTCTTGGTAATTCAGCTCCTAATCCTGTACTTAGCACACTAAGGTGGTTCGAGGATGAATACGAAGCACATATATTTGGACGTACTTGTCCTGCAGGAGTGTGTACCGAGCTTATTTCTTTTAAGATAGATGCTGAAAAGTGTAAGGGTTGTACTATCTGTGCAAAAAAATGTCCAAACGATGCAATTATGGGAGCTGTAAAAAGTCCTCATTACATAGTGCAAGATAAATGTATTAAATGTGGTGCTTGTATGGATGCTTGTAAATTTAGCGCTGTTATTAAAACAGGGAACAACGAGGAGTAAGTAATGAAAATAGAAGTTAATGGCAATAATATAGAGGTAAAAAAAGGACAAACATTATTAGATGCACTAAAGGATGTTGGCATAACTATCCCAACACTTTGTCATATGGAAGATGTCTTTCCTTCTGGTGCCTGCAGAATGTGTGTTGTTGAGGTAGAAGGAGATAAGAACCTTGTGCCTAGCTGTGCTGTTGAAGTTAGAGAAGGGATGAAAGTTAAAACTCACTCTCCGAGAGTGTTAAGGGCAAGAAAAACCATAATAGAATTGTTATTGGCCAGTCATCCTGATGATTGTTTGTATTGTGAAAGGAACGGTTTCTGTGAACTTCAGTCCCTATCAGAAGAACTTGGTATAAGTGAAAGAAGATATACCGCCAAGAAACCAGACTACAGAATAGATAATTCCAGTGTATCCATAGTTAAGGATTCATCTAAATGCATACTTTGTGGACGTTGTGTAAGAGTATGTGAAGAGGTTCAGGGTGTTTCTGCTATAGATTTTGTTGGTAGAGGTAGTAAATCTGTTGTTGCTCCAGCCTTCAATCAGGGTTTAAACCTTTCAAGTTGTATTAATTGTGGACAATGTGTAAGAGTGTGTCCTACAGGAGCACTTACAGAGCATAGCAATATAAAAGAACTAATTAGTGCTTTAATGGACCCAGAGAAAGTTGTAGTTGTTCAACATGCACCGAGTGTATCTGTTACCATTGGCGAATATTTTGGTTATAAAGAAGGTACAGATGTTGCAGGAGTATTGAATGCGGCATTAAGAAAACTGGGTTTTAAAAAAGTATTTGATACAGCTTTTTCTGCAGATCTTACCATAATGGAAGAAGCCAGCGAGCTTGTTCATAGAATAAAAAATGGTGGAAAAATTCCAATGTTTACTAGTTGTTCTCCGGGATGGGTTAAATATGTTGAACAGTTCTATCCAGAATTCATAGACAACATATCATCATGCAAAAGCCCTCAGCAGATGTTGGGTTCTGTTATAAAAAATTATTTTGCACCAAAGAACGGAATAGATCCTAAGAAAATATTCAGTGTAAGTATTATGCCTTGTACAGCCAAAAAATTTGAAGCAGAAAGAAAAGAAATGGCCTCTGAACATGGTGTGCCAGATATAGATCTAGCAATAACAACAAGAGAATTGGCAAAATTATTCAAGATGTTTCATATAGATTTTCAATCCCTAGAACCAGAAGAATCAGATAATCCATTCGGTGTAAGAAGTTCTGCAGGAAAGATTTTTGGCGTTTCTGGTGGAGTTATGGAAGCTGCACTAAGAACAGCACACTTTCTTATAACAGGCAAAGAGATGGAAAATTTTGAAGTGAAGCAAGTAAGGGATTTAGAGGGTATAAAAGAAACAACTATTAAGATAGGGGATCTTGAACTTAATATAGCGGCTGTTAGTGGTCTTGGTAATGCAAAAAAAATGTTAGAAGATATTAAGGCAGGCAAAAAGCAAATACATTTTATGGAAGTAATGACTTGTCCTGGGGGATGTATTGCCGGCGGTGGACAGCCTTATGGTCTGGATAAGAACAAAATAGCACAAAGAATGAAGAGCCTTTATAAGATAGATAAGGATAGCAAAGTTAGATGCTCTCATAACAACGAGTCCATTAAGAATCTTTATAGGGATTTTCTTGGAGAACCACTAGGTGAAAAGAGCCACAAACTTTTACATACTAAATATAAGAAAAGGAAAACCAACTATTAAATATGAAACTGTCTAACGGAAAGAACGTAGTGGAGACCATTAGAGAAAAATGCAGGGTATGCTTTACCTGTGTAAGGGAATGTCCTGCAAAGGCAATAAGGATTCGTGATGGTCAGGCAGAGATAATGGGTGCACGCTGTATTGGTTGTGGGAATTGTGTTAAGGTTTGCAGTCAAAAAGCAAAAAGAGTTCTTTCTTCTTTAGATAATGTTAGGACTATTTTACAGAGCAAAGATAAAAAAATAGCTATGGTTGCTCCAAGTTTTCCTGCAGAGTTTCACGATGTAGATCATAAAAGGATGGTAGGGGCTTTAAAAAAACTTGGTTTTGATCATGTGCATGAAGTTGGTTTTGGAGCAGATCTAGTATCATTAGCGTACAAGAAACTTTTGGTATCGAATCCTGACAAGTCGTATATAGCCACTACTTGTCCATCAATAGTAGCTTATGTTGAAAAATATTATCCAGAACTAGTGCCACATCTTGCTCCAATAGTTTCTCCTATGATAGCTACGGCGAGAGTATTAAGAAAGCTATATGGTAAGAAAGCCAAGTTGGTTTTCATAGGACCTTGTGTTGCTAAGAAAGGCGAGAAAGAAAAGAAAGGTTATGATGGTGAGATAGATGAGGTAATGACCTTTGTTGAATTAAGGGATTTTTTTGATTCACTGGGAATAGACAGATATAACTGCGGCGAGGCTGACTTTGATGAACCATCTGCCAGTAAGGGTGCTTTGTATGCAGTAAGCAGAGGATTATTGCAATCTGCAGATATCAAAGAGGACCTTGTAGAAGGTAATGTTGTGGTTGCAGATGGAAGGGTTAATTTTGTTGATGCAATAAAGGAATTTGAGAAAGAAAGTCTTAGTACCAGCTTATTAGAAACACTTTGTTGTGAAGGCTGTGTAATGGGTGCTGGTATAAATAATTTTATACCGATGTATAAAAGAAGAAACAAGGTTAGTGTCTACGTTAACGAGAAAATAAAAAAGCTTGATAAAGAGAAATGGTCAAAAGACATAAAGAAATATTCAAATATAGACCTTAGCTGTGAATTTGAACCTAATGACCAAAGGATAGTGCCACCATCTGACGATAAAATAGATGAAATACTTGAACGTATGGGTAAGCATTCAAAAGAAGACGAATTGAATTGTGGTGCCTGTGGTTATGAGTCATGTAGAGAACATGCCTCTGCTATATTCCACGGGACTGCAGAAAGCGAGATGTGTCTTCCTTATACAATAGAAAAACTAAAAGAGACTGTAACAAGTCTTGAACGTTCTTTTAGCGAGATAAAAAGTGTTAAAGAAGCTTTAGACCACAGAGATAAATTAGCAAGTATGGGACAACTTGCCGCAGGAATAGCGCACGAGATAAATAATCCCTTGGGCATTATTCTTATGTATGCACATATACTAAAAGAACAGTGTCAAACAAGTGAAGGGATGAAAGACGATATACAGATGATAGTTGAACAGGCAGATAGATGTAAGAAAATAGTCTCTGAGCTTTTAGATTTTGCAAGACAGAACAGGGTGGTTAAAACGCCAGTAGATATATCTGAACTTGTTCAAAGATGTATAGAAATGCTTAATATCCCAAAAGACATAGAGATAAACATAATCAATAAACTTGAGGATGATCCAATGGTAGAACTGGATAGGGACCAGTTCTCTCAGGTCCTTATAAACCTTATAAATAATGCTGTAGATGCAATAGAAGAAACAAAAAAAGAGACTTGTAATAAATTAAAAATAACTTTTACAGGCGACAAGAACATGTTTTCTATCATAATTGAAGACACTGGTGCTGGTATTTCTCCAAAATATATTGAAAGGATATTTGATCCATTCTTTACTACAAAACAGTTTGGTAAGGGAACTGGCTTGGGGCTCCCTGTTAGTTATGGAATAATAAAGATGCATTCTGGGGATATAAAGGTGGAGTCCAATGGAGACCCTTCTAAAGGCCCAACATGGACCAAAGTAATTGTTAATATTCCCAGATATGATACAAGGGAAAAGATCGTTTAAAGGAGGTTTAAGATGGCAAAGATCTTTTTAGTTGATGATGATGTGGATCTGGTAGAACAGAACAAGATGGTTCTAGAAGAAAAAGGGCACACTGTTATTACAGCGAATACTGCAAAAGAAGCAATTAATAGACTAAAGAATGAAAAACCAGACCTTATGATCATAGATGTTATGATGGAGCATAGAACTGCTGGTTTTACACTTGCCAGAGAGATAGGAAAGAATTTTCCTAAAGTGCCATTGATAATTATGTCTGGAGCTGCGGACAAAGCTAATTGGATGTCTGAGCCGGGCGATACTTGGGGTGCTGTTGTTAATTTTCTAGATAAACCAGTGGACCCAGATAAATTAGCTAAAGTAGTAGAAGAGGTTCTTGGCAGATGAATAAAGTACAAAAAACTATCTTGGTAGTGGACGACGATCCAGATTATCTTCTTCAGGAAAAAATGGAACTTGAAACTGAAGGTTATAATGTTGTTACAGCAGAGAGCAGAAAAAAGGCAAACCAGATATTAGAAACACTAAAACCTGATGCTGCCATAGTAGATCTTATGATGGAAAAGATGGATGATGGTTTTGTCCTGTCTTACGAGATAAAAAGAAAATATCCAAAAGTACCAGTAATAATGGTTACAGCTGTTACCGGACAAACCGGTATGGAATTCAATTCTGTAACGCCAGACGAAAAACACTGGATAAAAGCAGATGCTGTATTTACTAAACCTGTAAGAGTAGAGCAGCTTGTTAAAGAAATAGAACGTCTTTTAGGTTGAGTTTATCTATGAATGAAGTAAGGATTAAAGCAGTTATAATAGACGATGAACAGGCTATGTGCCTTGGTGCAGAAAGAGTACTGAGGGATTTTATAGTCGATATTCCAAACATAGAAACGCGAGCCTCTTTTAGTGTTAAAAAGTTCTCTAGGGGACAGGATTTTATAGAATACCTTAAGAATGAAAGTCCAGATGTTATATTGTTGGACTATAAACTTCCAGACATGACAGGGCTAGATATCCTTCAACATGTTACATCTCAGAATATAGACGCTATAACAATCATGATAACTGCGTATGCTACATTTGAAACTGCAGTGCAGGCAACAAAACTTGGTGCTTATGATTTTATAGCAAAGCCATTCACTCCAGATGAGTTAAGATATTCAGTAAGAAAAGCAACTTTGCACCTTATGCTTGCAAGACATGCAAGAAAATCAGATGAGGAAAGACGAAGAGTAAGATTCCAGTTCATATCTGTACTTTCTCATGAATTAAAAGCACCATTAGCTGCTATAGAAGGATATTTGAATATATTAAGAAAACGTTTTGGTAAGATCAGCGAACAAGATTATGAAATGATGCTTAACAGGAGCCTTTTAAGGCTTGATGGTATGAGAAAGATGATCTTTGACCTTCTTGATATGACAAGAATTGAGTCGGGAGAGAAGAAAAGAAATTTTGAAAAGATAAATTTATGTGACGTAATAAGATCATCGGTAGAACTAGTTGCTTTTGACGCTATACCAAGAAACATAAAAATAAATGTTAATATACCAGATGTTATTGAGTTTGTGGCAGATAAAGGTGAGATGGATATAATATTCAACAACCTAATAACTAATTCAGTTAAGTATAATAAAGACAATGGAACTGTTGATATAAATATAGCTAATATAGACGGTGGTGTACAAATAAAAGTTTCTGATACTGGAATAGGAATAGAACCAGAGGACGCAAAAAGACTATTCAATGACTTTGTTAGGATAAAGAATGAACAGACTATAAATATATTGGGTAGTGGACTTGGCCTTTCTACAGTTAAGAAGCTGGTGTCTTTATACAACGGGACTGTAAAACTAGATAGCACGCCCGGAGTAGGGAGTACTTTTACTGTAGAGTTAGGCTCTAATGTAGTTATTCCAGATAAGATAGATAAATAATATTCCTATAGCGATATAAACAAATTTCTGTATAAAAGGATTTCCTTTTTTAATCGCCATTGAGCTGCCTGTAAGATTGCCAGCTATGTTTGACACCGCCATTGCTATGGCCAATGCATAATAAATATGTCCAGAGATCATAAAACTAAGTACAGCTCCTACGTTAGAGGCAAGGTTAAATACCTTTGCGGTAGCACTTGCATTTATTAATGGTATTTTACATAAGAGAACCATTAATACGATAAGGAAAGTACCAGTTCCTGGACCAAAAAAACCGTCGTATGCACCTATCATCAAGCATACAATGCTTATATTAAGATACATGTTACTGTTGCATTTAGTTGTGTCTGTTTTTTTATTTAATAATGCATTTGATGCAAGCATGAGTATTACAGCCGGCGGCAACATGAATATTAGAACTTTTGCTAATGTTGCAGAGGGTATTATAAGTGTTGTTCTAGCTCCTATCCAAGAGCCTATTAGTGCAAAAGGAAGACCTGTGAGCGCCGCTTTCCATATGATCTTATTTTTTCTAGCATAATTGATCACAGAAAAAGAAGTGCCGCACATTGATTGTAGTTTGTTTGTACCCAAGGCTATGTGAGAAGGGATGCCCGCTGCCAAAAGAGCAGGCAGACTTATTAAACCACCGCCACCAGCTATAGAATCTATGAACCCAGCGACAAAGGCAGAAATACAAAGAAAAATTATGGTCAATAACATTATTTAAGGACTTCTCTAACGTGTCCTAGTGCCCAATTAAGTTCTTCTTTGCTTATAATAAGAGGAGGAGCAAACCTTATTACATGTTCGTGTGTTTCTTTGCAAAGCAGTCCTCTTTTCATTAGAGCTTCGCAGAAGGGTCTTGCACTTCCAACTTCTGGTTTAAGTTCTACGCCTATTAAAAGACCTTTTCCTCTTACTTCTTTAACGTGAGGAGAGTTTATATCCTTTAGTTCCTGCATGAAATAATTACCCATTTCATTTGAACGTTCTATAAGATGTTCTTGCTCTAAAACATCCATTGCTGCTAATGCACATTCACAAGCTAAAGGGTTGCCACCAAAAGTAGAGCCATGCTCTCCGGGTTTGAAGAGACCCATTACCGCTTCGTCAGCGAGTACTGCACTTATTGGCATTAACCCACCGCCTAAAGCTTTTCCAACTATAAGTATGTCTGGGCGAATGTTTTCCCACATATAGCAAAATAGTTTTCCAGTTCTTCCTAAGCCAGTTTGTATTTCATCTGCAGCGAACAATATGTTGTTCTTTTCACAAAGTTCTTTTGCTTGTTTAAGATAACCAGCAGGAGGAATGTTTATTCCTGCTTCTCCCTGTATTGGTTCAACTAGGAATGCGGCCGTGTTCTTGTTAATTGCGTTTTTGAGATCATTGATATCGCCATACTTCACTACCTTGAATCCGGGAGTGAATGGTCCAAAATCATTTTTGTAATCCAACTCTGTGGAGAAAGATATTATAGTCGTTGTTCGTCCATGGAAATTGTCTGAACAAACTATTATTTCTGCTTCGTGTCTTGGTATCTTTTTTACTGTATAAGCCCATTTTCTTATTAATTTTATCGCTGTTTCAACTGCTTCTGCACCAGAATTCATTGGTAGCGTCATCTGGTAGCCAGACAATTTAGTTATTCTTTCATTAAACTCTGCAAGTTTTTCTGCATAGAACGCTCTAGATACAAGAGCAACTTTATCTAATTGTTTTTTTGCTCTTTCAACTATTTTAGGGTGTCTGTGGCCATGGTTAAGTGCAGAATATGCACTAAGCATATCCATATATTTATTGCCATCAACGTCCCACACCCAAACACCTTCTGCTTTTTCAAGTACTACTGGGAGTGGTTTATAATTGTGTGCTCCAAACTTTTCTGATCTTTGAATGTATGTTTTGCTTTTTTCCATACAGGTACTCCTTATTTTTTAGATACCTGTATATAGAACCTCTAAACAACGAGGTTGTCAATAGCGTATAGGCGCTCTTCCTGTTGATATGCTACGACCTTCTTTTATGATGAATTCCAGAGCAGACCTGAATTGTCTTTCTGATCCGGGTATCACAAGGTTATCTCTTTTTAATTCATTAAGTATTACATGAGAGCTTATATTTATAAGACCCGTTTTAATGAAACCATTATATATTGTTGTACTAATATCCCTGTTTTTTACTATTTCTTTATCTTGGAAACATAGACATCCTATAAGTGATACATAGATCCAGTTATTCCATATTGCTGGGTTGTCTGAGGAATAATTAAAAATGCCACCTGTTCTTGTTCCAAACTCATTCCTTGGTCCAAAAAATAGGGTCAATTCCCTCTCAGTTATTCTATATTCTCCAACTATTACCATTTTAGAAATAGCAGCATCAATTTGTTCATTAAAATTCTTTGAGTCAAATCCGTAATTATATGTCTTAAGCATTTGAAGTGCTTTATCAAGGCTTATTACACTTGTTGCTAATTGGAAGACATCATTTGCATTGTAAGCTTCTGCTATGCTTGTTATTGATACTTTTTTTCTATAAGGATCTTCGTCAAACTTACCATTGTATACAACATGTTGTTCTTCTGGTATTGCTCCAGCGTTCACTAGTGTTTTATATACATTAGTTTGCTCCGCTCTTGCAGCAGCCACCAAAGGAGTTTCTTTTATAGGCATTACTT
Organism: uncultured Bdellovibrionales bacterium; assembly: GCA_964411885.1. Lineage (GTDB taxonomy): Bacteria > Bdellovibrionota > JAFGOL01 > JAFGOL01 > JAFGOL01 > JAKLHL01. The sequence goes on along the minus strand of CAYPMK010000018.1, from coordinate 3,027 downwards.
CTTGTTCTGGTTTTATAACGTTAGCGTTAATCTCTATATTATTTATATCCATATCCCTCATGTTCATTACATGCAGAATAGGTTTAATTAACTCAGATTTCATTTTGTCTGTATGGTCAGAGGCCAGAACCTTTTCAAGTGTATTTATTATTGTTTCTTCTGTAGTTAATTCAGTCGCCAATATTTCGTATAACACGTCATCCCACGCTTCATTTATACATACATTTATTGCTTCTTCTGTATAACTTTTGAATTCTTCTGTTGCATTTGAAATGCTCTCAGGGAAAGAGTAGAGGATCTTTCTTATAAGCTCAAGGACCTTACCTTCTGTTATATGATTATCGCTTTCTATAAAATCAAGAACATGTATTGCTGAGATTAGTGGGTTTGTCCTTTCCATTATTCTATAGGGTGTTGCGTTAGGTATTATGTTCGAAGCCCATAGGTTCATTTTATTTGTCCAAACATCAACATTTGATCCAGCGTCTATTAGATTGGATGCAAGATCAAGCTCTAAGATATTTATGGCAGCAACTATTGGTGACACATATTGCCCATTTAATATTAAAGGTTGATTTGGGTTAAAATCATTTGAAGAATTAGATAATATATTTAACATCTCTATCTTTTTTTCTTCTGTGATGTTGGCGTTTATTATTTCTCCCAACAAGGTATTCTTATTCATAATACCTTTATTTGTGTTTATCTCGTTAGCACACATTATGGTGCTTAGTTCCTTTACATTTCCACTTTTTATGGCCTTAACTGCTTTTCCTCTTTTAGTAAATGTTATTTGCGCATTAAGATCTAATGGCATTAGTGAGCTTATTAATATTAGTAATGTAAGTAGTCCTGTTTTTTTCATTTTTTTGTGGCCTCCATTTTTTCAGCAAGGGTTTTAACACTTTGTTTGTAAAAGATTCAAGGGAAAATAAACATTTAATATATTTTTTTCAAACTAGTGTTGCTAGACTTTCTCAATATCTCAATTGAATTCATTAGTTCTAGGCTCTTTAATGGAGTTATCTTATCGTTATGGTTGACTTTTTCTTCTATTAACGCGTAGCTTGTATTTAATATTCCAATTTCTATGTATGATTTATAAATGATGTCAGCTATTTCTTTCTCTTTTGCCATTTTCTCATATATTACGGCTCCAGTAACAGCTATATATATCCAGTTTTCGCCTTCATCCTTGTTTTGCATCCAATAATTGTATAAGCCACCAGTCCTATTTCCTAGTTTATCTTTTTTACCAAAGAGTAGGTCTTTTTCGTCTTTACCTATATTATTTAATTCTTTTTGTTCAGATAATTTTTTAAATACTAGATTGAGCAATTCTTCGTAATCACTTACTTGTGTCTTTGTATAATCCTTCATTATTGTTTGTACGTCTGAATTACTTATGCTTGGAATTTTTACTTCCAGAATATTGTTGTCCAGATCCTTGACAGATATTTTTGTTATATTATCAAAACCATATTCACAGAATTGGTCATCTATATCTGTATTAGTATTAGTATTAGTATTAGTATTTGGTACTTCTGTTGTTTGGATGTTTTCTGCTTGTGCTCGTTGCTCCTTTTCCTTTTCTATTAATGATATGTGATATTTCCATTCTTCTATTAGGTAACGGACCATTATATCACTAGAAAAATTCTCTTTGCATACGCCACTCATTATCTTGCTATATTCAAGTATGTCTTCTAGAAGATCTTTTCTTGGTTTTGCTTTTTCTTGCACAGTTTCTTTTTTTTGTTTTAACTGATTTATATCCTTTACATATTCTTCTATTCTGCTCATTATTATTTTGTTGTTTTGTTTTATTTTATTGAATAGTTGCGTTTGCTCCCACATCCTCGTGAATAATAGTTCTCTAGGGTCTTCTAATTCTTTGTCTGATGTAATGCTTACTCTGTATATCTTTAGATTAGCTTCATCTGATACAACAAAATGATGTACATTATTGTTTGTCGTTTTGTTCCTGTAGCTTTTATAATTTATTACAATGTTAGAGGTATATTTCCATGTTCTTTGATAACCATCTTCTGTTGTCGTTTCATGGCTGGTAGATCTACATCTTGCATCTATCGCATCCATAGCGTCTTGAGCCTCTAATATTAGGCCGTCCAGTGTTAGTGTGGCAGTATAAATTTCCCTTATTAATTCACGCCTTGTTCTATCATTTGCAACATCATAGTAATCTATTAAAAGTGACAGGTCTGCAATATTCTCCGTTTCAGCAACTAGGTTTCTGTTAGATAAATTAAGTATTTTATTTTTAATATTAATAAGTTCTTCTTCATTATAATCAGACAACATCCTAAATAGGCTTTCTATTTTCTTAAGTCCTTCTTTAGTGGTAGGTTTGTTGTTAGCGTATGAAAATATTATTTTAGACAATCTTTGTAATATCAGTTTATAAATTGGGTCTTGATCTAACCCTTTTTTTTCTAGAAATAGGTCTAAACTATGTAAGATCTCCTTTGTTTCTGTATGAAACCCCAAATAACTTTTTATGAATTCCTGATTGAATTTTCTTGTTAAACCATAAACATCTTCACTCCATGCAGCGATTTCATCAAAATTAAAACCATTCTTATATGAGGCCTTATCACTTTGCTTATCAAAAGTTATTTGTGCGTTAAAGATGGAATCGTACCCTAAAGCCTTTAAGATATACGATAGCAAGTGTCGCGTTTCATGTCTTACAGATAGTTTGTCTTTTATACCTTGGTTTTCTATGAATTCACGACTGATATTTATGGTTGATCGTGTGTCGTCTTGATGTGGTTCTTCAAAACTTGCCACGGCTTTTTTTTCTATTAAATAATGAGGGTTAAATACTAATTCTACATCAAGTTTTTTCATGCTGTTAGCAAATCTATTTAATTTATGTTCTCCTGTTGGGAGTATTAAAATATATGATTTACTAACTTCGTTACCGTTAATTCTTTCTGTTTCATTTACTCTTTTACAGTTTATTTTCATGTCTTTTAATGCTTCTTCCAAATAGGCTATGGCCGT
>CAYPMK010000017.1:22984-30468 GCA_964411885.1 uncultured Bdellovibrionales bacterium | reverse complement strand
GTCTTCATAAATCTTATTACAAAAGCGGGCAACTTAAGTCTGAAACACCATACGTCCATGGTAATATAGATGGCACTGTAAAACAGTATTACGAAAGTGGAGAACTTCGGGGAACGTTTACATACGTTAATGGTGAGGAAAACGGTCTTCATAAATCTTATTACAAAAGCGGGCAACTTAAGTCTGAAACACCATACGTTAATGGTAAGAGAAATGGTGTTGAAAAAGAGTATAATGAAAGTGGACGACTTGAGTCTGAAACACCATACACTAATGATAAGAAAGATGGTGTTGTGAAAATGTATAACGAAAGTGGAACTAGACTAAGAACTATAAAGTATGTAAATGACGTGCCGCAAGACGACTGATATGGTTGACAAAGGTACTTGTAGACGTAATATGTCTAGGTTATGAGTAAAAACTTTTATTCCTCCCCGTATTTTATTTATGGGTTTGGTCTTGTATTACTTTTGGTGTCATCATACCTTTGTCTTTTTCATGGTGGGCCAAGCAATGCTTTTGACGACGCCACTATGTCTCTTATTATAAAAGATATAAGACTGCCAAAACTTATTGCATCAATACTTGCAGGTGCTTGTCTTTCTTTGGCAGGTTTTGTTTTTCAAGCAGTATTAAGAAACCCTCTCGCTGATCCATATATACTTGGTGTTTCAAGTGGCGCGGCATTAGGGACAGCACTCTATGTAATATTCTTTGGCTCTTTGTTTGGTATTCTTGGTGCAAAGATATTTTCTTTCACAGGCTCTATTCTGGCGGTATTGATACTAATGATCATATACAGAATAATGTCAAAGAACACTTCTGCCTTAATACTCGCAGGAGTTGCGATAAGTCTTTTCTTTTCTTCTATAATAACTTTTTTAATGTCTAGCGTAGAAGGAAGCAGACTTTTGTATCTAAGCTCATGGTTGATAGGCAGTGTGGCTAGCCCAGATAATTTAGAACTTTATTTTTTACTTATTACATTATTGATAGGATTATTCGTTCTTATTTTGTTCGCTAATATTTTAGACCTTATGCGTTTTGGAGATGAATTCGCTGTTTCTACAGGTGTTAATGCTAACTCCTATATGTTACTTTTCATAATTACAGCCTCTTTTCTTACCGCTTCTACGGTTTCTGTGTGCGGGACACTTGGTTTTGTTGGTTTAGTTGTTCCTCATATAAGTAAACTTATAATGAACAGAAGGAGTGTTTACCTTATACCTGCTGTCGCTATTTTTGGTTCAGCTTTTTTGACTATGTGTACTTTTATAGCAGGCTTTTTTAGTACTGGTTTTGATATACCTGTAGGGGCTGTAAGCTCTTTAATAGGAGCTCCAGTGTTATTGTATCTTCTTTATAGGAGGTGCAATGCTAAGAATATCTAAACTTTGGTTTTCTAAAGGAACTTTTAAGTTAAACATAAATAACCTTGTCATGAACAAAGGCGAACTTGTTATGTTAATAGGTCCAAATGGCAGTGGGAAAACCAGCTTCTTAAAAACCTTAGCTGGTATTACAGAGTATAGCGGAGAAATATTTTTTGAAGATAAATTAATGAATGATCTTTTTTATAAAGAAAGATCAAAAATAATGGCATATTTACCTCAACGGATAAACCAGTCAGAGATATTGGTAAAAGATTTTATATTAATGGGGCGTTTCCCTTATACCAATACTTTTGGTTATTATTCTTTGAATGATCATGAAATATCAAAAGAAACAGCTTCTAAATTCTTTGTAGATAGATATATGGAAAGAGATCTTTTTTCTTTAAGTCAGGGAGAGTTTCAAAGAGTTTTGATAGCAAAGACTTTTGCACAAAAAGCAAAAGTGCTTCTTTTAGACGAGCCGAGTACTTCATTGGATATTGGTCATAAACATTCTGTAAAAAAGCAGATACTATCTTATAAGAACAGTAATCCTGATTCTATAATAATTATTTCTACACATGAACCAGAACTCTTTGGTGATATCGCCACGAGTTTTATAATGTTAAAAGAAGGTAAAATCTTTAAGCAAGGGCCTATGTCTCAGTATGAAAAAAAGGATATTAACGAACTGTTCGATTTCTAATCTCTGACCTTGTTTTTTGTTCCATGTCTTTTTGAGCTTGTTCTTTTAATTTTTCTATTCTTATTATTTGTTGTTCACTAAGTTTTAACATCTTTTCTTTTTTATTATTTTCTACCACGAGATCAACATAGGCTTTTTGTGCTTTTTTTATGAACTTGCTTAGATCACTATTTAAACATTTTCTTAGTTTTAAAGAACCTGAATTAAATAATTCCCCTTTATTTTTTGCTGAACAATTGCACAACGCATCTCTTATTAGCCAGTCTATTGGGTTGTCATAATCTTTTGTTGATTCTTGATACATAGTTCTTAGAGCAAGGATATCGAACATTTTTTTTGCCTGTTGAGTTGATTCTGCAGCCCAAAGCTGTGCTGTTTGATCAAAAAGAGCTATATATGGAGCTCTGTCTGGCAATAACTCATTACAAGTATCTGGCAAGGTTTGCAATTCATCTGCAAAACCGTTGTTTAAAAAAAGTTTTATTAATAGCATTAGCGTCATCATCATAGAAAAGATTATTGCATTAAAATGCAAATTACGATACTTAAATCTTGCCAATATAAAAATGGAGGGCCTACCCCGATGAGTGAAGCAAAAGGAAAAGTCAATTTCATGGTAGAAAGATGCAAGGGATGTGGCTTTTGCGTGGAATTTTGTCCAGTCAAAGTTCTAGAATTCTCAAAGGATTATAATATGAAGGGATACCACTTCCCTGTTGCTGCTCATGCAGAAAAGTGTATTGGTTGTAATATGTGTGGAATGTATTGTCCTGATTTTGCTATTTGGGGCGAAAAGAATAAGTAGGGGATGTCTAAAAGGGGTTATAAATGAAAGCAGATCCTAAAGGAGTTCTTACAGGGACTCATTATCTTGATGGAGACCACGCGGCTTGCGAAGGTGCTTTAGCCGCTGGATGTAGGTACATTGCAGGTTATCCTATTACACCGTCTACGGAAGTAGTAGAAAGATTTGCAGGTAGAATACCTTGTGTTGGCGGTATCTTTATGCAAATGGAAGATGAAATAGCTTCTTCTATTGCTATACAGGGCGCTGTTTGGGCTGGAGCAAAGGCAATGACAGTTACCTCTGGACCGGGCTTTTCTTTGATGATGGAACACATTGGCCTTGCGATAATGGCAGAAGTTCCTTGTGTTTTTATTAACGTGCAAAGAGGTGGTCCTTCTACAGGGCTTCCAACACTCCCGGCACAATCAGATATGATGCAGGCAAGGTGGGGTAGTCACGGTGATTATGAAGTCATAGCGTTGTGTCCTAATAGTCCACAGGAATGTTTTGATCTTATGATAACAGCGTTCAATATGTCAGAAAGGTTTAGAACACCTGTGATGTTCATGATGGATGAATGTGTTGGCCACATGACAGAAAGAGTGATCATACCTTCTGCAGATAAAATAGATATAGTGCCTAGAAAATACACCAAGAAAAGTCCATCAGAATATAAGGCATATCAACCTAATGAAGTTTTGATACCAGAGATGGCAGAACTTGGAAAAGGTTATAACTTTCATATAACAGGACTTACCCACGACGAAAAAGGTTATCCTGCAATGAACGAGGATTCACAAAAAAAATTGGTATCAAGACTTATAAACAAGATACAACAATATAAAAAAGAAATAATACTTATAGAGGAAGACGGCATAAAAGACGCAGACGTAGTAGTTATGTCTTATGGCATAACATCTAGAGTTGCAGAGAAAGCAATACTTGATGCAAGGTCTAAAGGTTTAAAAGTTGGTAAGGCAAGATTAAAAACAGTATGGCCATTTGCAGATGAATATGTATTGGATCTTTCCAAAAAAGTTAAAGCTATAGTTGTTCCAGAACTTAATGCTGGGCAAATAGTGAGAGAAGTTGAAAGAGCTGTAAAAGGTAATTGCGAGGTCATAAGTATTCCACACCTTGGTGGTGGAGTACATAAACCAGAACTTATATTAGAAGCTATTCTAAAGGGGGCTAAAGGTGGAAAACACTAAACATCCTTTAAGTAAATATCTTAGAGAAGACAGAATGCCACATATGTGGTGTCCGGGCTGTGGCATTGGTACAGCCATGAACGCTTTTATGCATGCATTAGATAAAAGTGGTTTGGAAAAAAATAATGTAGCCGTTGTTTCCGGTATCGGCTGTACAGGAAGAGTAGCTGGATATCTTAATCTTGATTCTTTTCACACAACTCACGGTAGAGCTATTCCGTTTGCTGAAGGTCTTAAGGCGGCAAGCCCAGATACCAAAGTAGTTGTAGTTAGTGGTGATGGAGATCTTATATCTATAGGTGGTAATCACTTTATACATGCTGGAAGAAAGAACATGGACCTTACTGTTATCTGCGTTAACAATCTTAACTACGCAATGACAGGAGGACAGGTTTCAGCGACTACGCCAGTAAGATCTATTACCGCAACAGCTCCACATGGTTCTTTTACTACTCCGTTCAATTTGCCTTTCTTGGCAGAAGCAAGTGGTGCTGTATATGTTGCAAGATGGACGGTGTATCATGTAAGGGATCTACAGAAAGCGATGTTAGAGGCACTTAATAAAAAAGGTTTTTCTTTTGTTGAAGTTATTTCTCCATGTCCTACCTTGTATGAAAGAAGGAACAAAATGGGTGATGGACTTACAAGAATGAAATTCTATAAAGATAATTCAATATTAAAGAATGGTGCAGATACCAAAGAAACGAGTATAGAAATAAATAAACCATTCGTTGTTGGTAAATTCATAGATATAGAAAATAAACCTACATATCTTGACTCAATGAATAAGTACTATGATGAAACTTTCCAATGTGAATTGGGGTACAAAACATATAAAGGCACAAGATACAGTTGCAATATAAGCGACGGTGGAGTGTCTGAGGGGTGCATGGATGATTGAACTAAGAATATCAGGGTATGGCGGTCAGGGAGTTATACTTTGCGGCATGACAATAGGTAGGGCTGCTGCACTTTTCGAAGATAAATATTCAAGTCTTTCACAGTCCTTTGGACCAGAGGCAAGAGGATCTGCTTGTAGTGCACAGGTAATAATAGACGATAAACAAATACTTTATCCATATCTTACAGGCTCAGATATACTTGTATCAATGTCACAAGAAGCGTTTAGGAAGTTTTCTCCTGAGTTAAGACCAAGCGGCATGCTTGTATACGAAAGCGAGCTTGTTAAGCCAGAAGGTATTCCTTCTACAATAAAGGCTTTTGGCATACCAGCCACTAGAATAGCAGAAGAGGGTTTAGGAAGAAGTCTTTTCTTGAACGTGGTAATGGTTGGGTTTATATCTGCTGTTACTAAAGTTGTTAGTGGTGATAATGCAAAAAAAGCAGTTTCTCAATCTGTGCCAGAGCATACCATAGATAAAAATCTAAAAGCTTTTGATCTTGGTTTTGAATATGGCAAAAAACATTTTTCCTAAACTATCTACAGACGAATTCTTTATGCTTGAGGCCATTAAAGAGGCAAAAAAAGCCGCTTTAATTGACGAAGTTCCTGTTGGTGCTGTAATAGTTCATAAAGGAAAAATATTTGCTAGAGCACACAATAAACGAATAAAAAAGAACAGTGCTATTGCTCATGCAGAAATAGAAGTCATACAAAAAGCCACAAAAAAACTTGGTGATTGGCGTCTTAAAGACATGACGCTATATGTTACTGTTGAACCGTGCATTATGTGTGTTGGTGCAATTATACACTCAAGGATAGGAAAACTTGTTTATGGTTGTGATGAACCAAAGATGGGTGCAATAAATTCTATTATAAAAATATTTAATAACAAAAAACACCACCACAAACCTTTGGTTTGCGGTGGTGTTTTAAAGGAACAATGCTCGAGTATTCTTAAGTCTTTCTTTAAAAAAGCAAGATCTAATAAAGAAAAACTATCTTAATTATGCCTCACAAAATTCCTGCTCTGCGATAGGCTTATCTAATTCTTCCATATATTCCATTAATGTATTTACATCTGTTCCGCAGATCTCACCTGTTTTAGGGAAATCTTCTGCAACCATGTTTACGGTCATGTTTCCGCTACAAGAGAACTCTTCATTATTAAAAACACCATCCATGTTATTACTCCCCATGGTTAGTTCATCGAAAGGTCCATTGATTGCAAATTCTCCATTTAATTTAATAATAGGTATTTTATCACAAATTAGTATATCAGGATTAGCATCTCTTAGATCTATATTACAATTATCAAAAGAAAGTGTGGTGTCAAAGTCCATGTCGTCTTGATTTGTGAATGTTACTACTCCGGAAAATGTCATTTTGCCCAGATTAGCTTCATCGCAAGATAATTCAATTTCAAATTCTTCACCAGAGGTGATGTCTCCAGCTGTTATCTGCTCAATAAGTTCAGGTCCTAGTCTACCAAATGCCCCATACTCGCTGACTGCTCCAAAAAGTGCTGTTTGTTGTTCTGGTGTAGCCTTGCTGCTTCCACTACAAAAATAACTTTTTTCATAGGATGGCCCTCCATGATTTATTATAACACTTTAAATGTTTTTTTTGTTTTTATAATAAAAAAAAGAGCCGCAAGCATTTGCTACTTGCGGCTCTTAAAAACTTTTTATTTAATTAAATTTATGCTTCTTCTAATCCTTTTTCTAGCGCATCACAGATTTCTTCTTCTGTTAAATTTTCAAGATCCTTTACATCGTATCCACAAAATTCACCTTCTACTTCATCCTCATTTAAGTCTCCTGCCCACTCTGCCGATACGTCTATTTTACACGTATCTCCAACAAAATAAACTACTATCCCTCTGTTTTCAGGGTCGTCAATAAAACTTATTTCTCCTTCAAATTTAGCTTTAAGACTACTATCGTCTAATTCCCATGTTTGTGTTATTTCTCCACTCATAAACAAATGACCTGGGCATCCATATACTCCAACTCCACATTTATTAAACGTAACTTTTAGGTCTGTTTCTCCTTGTTTGCCAGATATGGTTCCGTAAAGAGGGCAGTCTTCAGGTCCTATATCTGTTTCGTTAATAATTCCAGAAACACTTCCTGTATAAATCATGTCATTGTTAATTAGTGTGCTCAAAATAGATTCAGACATGGCTGCAGCTGTTTCCTTGTTCTCAACCTTCTCTCCACCACCGCAAGCAAAAGAAAGAGCTAATAGGCCCAACCCTGCTAAAACTAAAACTTTTTTCATTTTTTATACCTCCAATTTATTGAACGTAAGATCTTTCTAAATTAATATATTATGCATTCCCGCCTGCAATAACAGCTTCACAGAGTTCTGCTATTTCATCGTCTGTTATTTCTAATAGGTCTTCTATTGCAACACCACAAACAGTGCCTGTAAACTCAACATCTTCAGCTTGTGATTGTTCAGAGAATTCTCCTTCAAAAACAAGATCCATTGTGCAGTCAGA
>CAYPMK010000017.1:8572-22884 GCA_964411885.1 uncultured Bdellovibrionales bacterium | reverse complement strand
TTACCAATAACCCAGTACTACTTATATTACCTGACATTTTTACATCTGTTATTTTTGTGTCATCTCCACTTTTATAAAAACCAGTGGTTGTTATGCTTCCGTTAGTTATTACATACTCGCCTGTTTCACAAAGATAATCTTGGGCATAGCAATCGTTAAACGTGGCTACAGATTTGAAATCTGTTGTGGTGCCTTGATTATTTATTTGAACACTTCCTTTGCCTCCATCACACTCTATTGTCTTTGGTAGTTCTCCGCTTATATCCATGTTGTTGACTACCGCCATAAAACTTAGCGCAGAGCTTACAAGATCATGATCAGAAGGTCTATCGTTAGAGCAGGAAAAAAATATAAACAAAGTACTTAATATAGATAGAATATTTTTCATATTTTTCTTATAAATTATAAACAGTTATTTTGCTATATTTTTTATAGAACTAATATTATAAGGTTTTTGTTTTAAGACAGGAGGCATTATGTTCTTAGTAATTTTAATATCATCTATTTTATTTAACTATTGTTATCCAACGACCAATCCAGAAAATAAACCATCAGCCAAAAGACAACTGACGAAAGAAGAAATGAAAAAGATGGAAGAAACAAGAAATAAAATAATGACGATCTTACAGCAAAAGATGAAGAACTTGGATATCAACAAGATATACGATGTCTATAAAAAAAGACCCCTTATGAATCCAAACATATCTTCTATCCAAGACAGGATATATGGCAAAAAGAACGCAAAGCACAAACTCTTGATTTTTTCTGATTTTGCCTGCACACATTGTGCTAATGCGTCTAATAATTTAAGAGCACGTGTTGACGAGAACAAGGATGTGATCAACCTTAATTATATCTTTTTTCCTCTTGATAAGGATTGTAACAAGAATCTAAAAGGAAAGCTTAGTGATTATTCTTGTCCTGCTTTTAAAATGGCCCTTTGTTCAGAGAAGAAAGGAAAATTAAAAGAAGCCATATCTTATCTTTATGACAATAAACCTGTTGCCTCTAAGGACAAAAAATTTGATGAGGGTGCTTTTATTAACACAATGCAAAAAGGCCTTGGCTTGAAGGATCTAAGAACATGTATGAGCTCTGATTGGTTGAAAAAGAAAATAGAAACAGAGAACAGTATATATAAAGGAATAAAGATAAAAGGAACTCCTATTATACTTTTAGACGGAAAGGAGCTTCCTCCAGTATATAAAAGCAAAGAACTTTTTAAGCAATTCCTTAAAAAACTTGAATTAGAAGAAAATTCTAATAGACGCTGAGTGTGCAAAACTAAATGGTGCTGTAATGGCGTTCATGGTTCCGTAGATAATGCTTATCTTTGGGCCCACATAACCAAGCCCCATACCCCAGTAAGAATTCTTTAAATATTCATTCCTTTTGCCGCTCAATGTTAGCATTATCCCGTTGTTGTATAATAATTCTAAAGCTCCACTGACCATTATTTTTCTTTTTAATCTGTGCTCAAAGTCGATGTCTACAGAGAAAAAATCCCACATTGTGTGTCTGAAACCAAAAGCCAAGGACCTGTTGTTTATATTGTATTTATCCCCCAAAAGATTATAGGCCGTAAAACCAAGCAAACTCTTTTTTGCAAGAAGGAAAAGTAACCCAAAGTCTGTATTAAAATTGTTGTTCTTTTCTCCAAGATGTGTGGTCCTTAAATATGAAACACCTATACCTATTGCTAATCTATTTTTAAACGCTAGTTTGTTTATTATCCCTTTCAGCTCCCATTCAGATCCACCGCTAGTAAAACTTCTTTTTGCATAACCAATACCACCACCAAATAAATCGCTGTCTGTGTCTATGGCATTTACAAAGTAAGTGTCAGCCCTTCCATCTAATGCTGGGAGTTTATTCCAGGTTACTCCTCCATCAACGGCAAAACATCTTGAATGTGCAGAGCTGGCTGGATTAAAATAGATGGACTCGTTAAGATTTATTCTAGAGGTCATGCTTCCAGACAAAGCAAGTGTTCTTGGCATGAATAAACGTCTATCAAGATCAAGGTCGGCTACTTGTGTAGCATTAAGGTTGTGAAGGTTAAAAAATAATATTAAAAAAAACAAAATATGCATTGGAATATCCTTTTTTTTGTTCTATCAGTGAAATAATATACTTAAGGAGAGTAAAACACAATGAAACTTATTGCTTGGTCCTTTAGTGCTTTGTATGAACTTTTTGTTGATCTTATACTTGCTATAATAGGTCATCACAGGAATAAAGCCTCTTTTGAAAGAAAAGAAAAAATCTATATCCCATTCAGAACATTCTTAAACAAAAATTTTGGTCTTAATATAAAGAATAAATCTTTTGAAGACCAGCTATCTAAAAGAAAAAAATCACTTACCTATAAAGTTGTAGAAATAATAATTCTAATACTTGCGATTCTTTGGTTAAGATATTCTGTTATAGAACCATACAAGATACCATCAGGGAGTATGATACCAACGTTAAAAATAGGTGATCATATTTTTGTTAATAAATTGGCCTATGGATTAAGGATACCTTTTGTTGGTGAAGTGGCTCGTTGGGATGAACCAAAAAGAGGAGATGTTGTTATATTCAAACCACCTCTAGAGAATGGCAAGATATATGTTAAAAGATTAGTTGGCCTACCCGGAGATAAACTAAGAGTAGAGGACAACAAACTATATATAAACGATAATTTGATATCTAAAACACCAGCAGAATTTTATCCAATGATGGAAGATGTTGCAGATAACGAACAATATACACCAGAGATTTATAAGTTGAACATAGAGGACCTTGAGGGGATCAAACACTATGAACTTGAGGTTAAGGACAGGGGCCTTCTTTATAGGACTTTTAGTTTAGAAGTGGTTGTGCCAAAAAATTATTTGTTCTTTATGGGTGATAATCGCGATAACAGCGAAGACAGTAGGGTGTGGGGCTTTGCAAGCAGAAAAGAAGTAAGAGGAAAAGCTATGTTCGTGTGGCTTTCTTTGGATTGGTCAAAGATGTTTACACCGTCTTGGATACGTTTCTCAAGATTTGGTAAGAAAATAAAATAATATTATTCTGTAAAACTTAGTCTTGCGGCACCAATTATTCCAGCGTTATTGCCGAGCTCAGCCCTCTTTATGCTTAACTTATCCATGATTGTTTTAAAAGACCTATTGTATGCTTCGTCTTTTGCCGCAGGCAATAAGTATTTATATGCGCTAGAAAATCCACCGCCAACAACAATAACGTCGGGGTCAAAGATGTTCGCAAAACTTGCAATACCTATACCTAGGTACCTCCCAGATATCTCTAGTGCTTTTTGTGCAAGCTCGTCTTTTTGTTCGGCTTTAACAAAAATATCATAAGCAGTATCTACTTTAAGGCCCAATTCTTTTGCTGTTATTACAGCTCCTGTAGCAGAGGCATAAGCCTCTAAACAGCCTTTGTTACCACAATTACACAACCTTCCATCTTTTTCTATGGTTATATGTCCTAGTTCTCCTGCTGTACCGTGAGAACCCCTAAATATTTTTCCATCTATAATGATGCCGCCACCAACACCGGTGCCAAGCGTTATTATAATTGCGTTATTTGATCCTCTTGCTCCGCCTATCCAATGTTCTCCTATCGCGGCACAGTTAGCATCGTTATCCATTTTAACCTTTAGGCCAGTAGCTTCATTCAACATCTTTAATAGAGGAACATTGTTCCAGCCACTAAGATTTGGACTCGTTATTATAATCCCCTTCTTAATATCTAGTGCACCCGGAGCACCAAGACCAATGCCTGCCAAGGAACAATTATCCACTTTACTACATAGTTCCTTTACAGATTCTGCTATTCTTTTCACTACAGAATCAGGACCGTCGTGGGCTTGGGTCTTTTTTTCTATTATATCTACGATCTTTCCCGCTTGATCAACTAAGGCTACAGGGATGTTGGTCCCGCCAATGTCTACACCTATTGAATACTTCATTTATTCTTACCCTCGTAACGAATACTATTTTATAAAAAAATGTTTTTCAATTCTAAAAACAATGATAACACTGTTATTATCGGAGGTAATGACATGAGATATGTTCTTTTATTACTATTGTTGCCGCTAAATATATTTGCGGCTACTTTTTCTTATAGCGGTGATTGGAGAGCTGAATTGGCTATGTACCATGACCTTGACCTTACAAAGTCAATGCACGGTACTCCTTCTGCAGACTATTTAGATCCAACAAATCCACTATTTAATCCTAACGCATCTAACAACACTAAAACATATTGGTTACAGCGTTTTAAAATAAAACCAGATCTTATAATTTATGATGATGTAAGGATAAAAACAGAATGGATCCTTCTTGCTGGTTCTGCACTAAGTTCTACATCTATGGGTGGCTCAACAAATAATATGGTCGCTGGTGGTATAATGAGTGGCGATAACATACACGCAGATCTTTCTGTAAGAAGAGCGTGGTTGGAATGGGTAAGTGATTGGGGTGTTTTTACTCTTGGTCGTCAGCCTCTACACTATGGTCTTGGTATGACATATAATTCAGGTGATGGATTATGGGATTATTGGGGAGACAGCGTAGATAGACTTGCCTATAAGTTAATGATGGGTACTGTTTGGTTTGGTCTTGCTTATGATGTAAGGACAGAGGGAGCTGTAAACTATTATGGAGATAATAAGAGCTCTTTTGAAACCCAGATAGGTTATAACGAACTAGAATCCAATATGGAAATTGGGTTTATGTGGCACTTTGATTTTGGAGCAGGAAAAGAAAGAATACATGTTTACGATGTCTATCAAAAGAAAACTTTTCCTGAGACTGGCATAAGTCTTGGTTTTGAAGCTGCATACAGAAAGGGTCAAGAGAGAGATTATGATGCAGATGGTATAATGGATCAAGTGCAAGCGTTTGGTTTATTGTTTGACTTCTTATATGCACCTGGTGCTAGTGAGTTTGGCCTTAAAACTGGATTTGCTACTGGAGAAGATGGCACAGCAGACAACAAGTATCATGCATTCCATTTTAACAGGGCGTACAAAATAGCGATGTTGTTGTTCAATGAAGACCTTGGTGTTGGAGGCGACAGTGTTCACGGGAGTCCGGGCATAGGTGCTGATTTTAATGATCTTGGAGCAATATTCATAGCGCCAAGGTTTGCATATACTTTTTCTGAAGTGTTAAAGGTTGAGTCAGTTATAGCTTATGCTATGACCCAAAGAAAACCACCTCTTGGTAAGAAAAAGAGCCTGGGTACAGAGTTTGACCTTAATGCAACTTATATGTGGAAGGATTATTTTGAAACAGGGATAAGGATGGGCTGGTTCTTCCCGGGCCCATATTTTGATGGCAAAGCAGTTGGCATGGGTACTATGGCAACATTTGCACTAAAATTTTAAAGTTGTGTAGTATAATAATTTTTAATGAAGACATTTGCTGTTTGTATATTAGATAATGACAACGTTAGAGCAGACATAATAAAAGATGCTTTAATGGAGTATGGCTATGCTCCAAAAGTGTTTACTTCAGAGGTCATGGCTTTAAAAACCATGATAGAAACAAGCTATGATGTAGCTTTTGTTTCTTCTGACTTTTCTAACAACATGCCAGAGCTTCTAATGAAAATAAGGAAGTTCTCTACCAATACAACAATAATAGGCGTGCTTCAGGACTCAAAAATAGATGCACAACTTTTAATGTCTGAAATGGACGTTAAGCATTACGTTCATGTTACAGAGAATTCTAAAGAATTCTTAATGGAAAGACTTTGTGCTGTTGAAGCAGAATTAATGAAAGGTGATCAGCGAAAATCTTTTGTCTATTCAGCGCTTGATCAAGCAAAAAAGCTTACAGATAAAGCAACTGCTAAATCCATAAACACAGCATTAAAGATATTGTATCCAAGTGACAAAGAGGATGGAAGGATAAAAGGTTCGATTGGAACTGTTCCATATTATGAAGTATTGCGTCTTTGTGCTGGTATATATGAAGAAGGCACACTTGAGTTAATGAATGAAAAAGAAAGAGCAGTACTTGTAATAAAGAACAGAAATCTTGTTTCTACTTTTATAACACCGGGTACAAGAGGGTTAAAGGCATTCTTAAGGATAGCTAAATGGGAAAAAGGTAATTTCTATTTTAAAAATACAATTTCAGTTAGTTACCCAATAGAATCAGATCTAGCATATCTGGGTATACAAAAACTTTGTTCATTGGCCGAAAGGTCTGTTGAGTGGTATGCAAGGATGAGAAAAAATCTTCCTTCTAACGATATAAATATAAATTTTAACTTGTCTGCGATAGATCTTAAAACATCTTATTCGATACCTGAGTTTGAAGTGCTTTGCACAATAATAGAACACGAAAAAGTTATGGACATACTTAATTATAATACCAACGACGATATAGATATATATGATTCCCTTATAGGCCTAAGAAAGAAAGGGGCTATAACGGTCCAAGGGGCTTGATCTTGAGGCTTAGACAGTTTTTGATAATTTCATTCGTGGTTGGTCTTTGTTTTATTCTTAATTTATCAAGTTTATATGCTCAAGAAAAAGCTGATACAAAAAGATCAAAAGCAATGCTTCTTATGAATGAAGGTAAATTCAAAGAAGCTTTATCGGTGTTGGAAAGTATAAAGACCTCTGTTAATCCTCCAGACTATCTTTTTATGCTTGGTGTGGCTTATCAAAAGAATGCACGCTATTCTGAGTCTGTAGAGGCACTCAAGCAATATGCTTCAATAAGGCCAAACGACGAAGATCATCATTATTATTTAGGCTATGCTTTATATAATTTAAAACAATATGATGCTTCTTTAGATGAATTTAATAAATCTGTTCTTCTTGGTGTTAAAACAGAAGCCGCTAGTTACTATTCGGGGCTTATCTATTTTGAGAAAAAAGATTATACCTCTGCTTTGCCTTTCTTTATTAAGGCTAGTACTAATAGTGGGGAATATGAAAATGTTGCACATTATTATGCTGGTATATGTTTATATAAAGATGGGATATCAGAAGGAGGCCCAGATTCTTTAGAGGCTGCTTTATATCACTTTGATAAAGTAATTAAGGACAATAGTGATATAGACAAAGATTCAAGAAAATATATAGCAATAATAAAAGAGTATCTTGATACAGGTGCTATAAGGCAAAAAGATAGACTTGAATTAAAATTTAGAGCAGAACTTTTTTATACAACCAATAGGACCTCTGATCCAATAGATGGTGTTCCTGTAATAGGATATGACGCTAACAAAAGTGGCTTTGGCGGTGATTTTTTGTTTGATATAGGTGTTGCACCAGTATTGATGAATAATTTTGCTCTTTTTGTTAACTATGGTTTCCACGAGAATATGGGCTTCTCTAGTCAAGTTAACATGAGCAACACACAGAAACACACGCCGGGGATTAGCTTTTTATTCTTTAATGAAGCAAGGAGCATGGAGGGCCGTTTAGATTATAATTACGAACTTAATTATGTTGATGCAGACAAAGTAAGAAAGATAGATTTTGCTCACGCCATAGTACCATCGTACCTTAATAGTTTTAGTAACAACTGGGCTTTTGGTGTCAAGCTCCCATTCAGGTTACATAATGGCAACAATGGTGCGTGGGGAGATTTTAGTGCAAAGAGTTTTGAGGTGGTTTTAATGTCTTATCATTTCTTTGGTAAGACATCTATAAGGCTTGAACCATACATATTATTCTTTATGCCAAGCTCAACGAGTAATCTTACTAAATTCAAATATTATTGTTTTAGCGCTAAAATGAACCTTCCGTGGAAACTTATCTTTGTGTGGCCAAGTTTAAAATTAGCTCCGGGCAGAATAGCCAGATCTGTTGGCGATAGCAATACCGTCTATGATTTTGGTATATCATTTTTTAGACCACTTGGGCTTGGATCAAGGATAGAACTTGTTGGTACAGCAAGAAAGGGATATGTTTCAAACAACTGGGAAATAATCAGTGGCTTTGCCTTTGAGTATGTTTATTAACTCCTGTCTATATTTGAGAACTTAGTGTGCTGTTATTTAAAACCTCTATGGCATTGCTGGCAGATATGTTCTGTCTTTTTATAGATGATTTTACATTAAATATCCTGTTCTGAGCCTCTGCTATTTTTGATCTTAATTCAGCATTTGATTCAGCTTTCTTTCTTATTATATCTATGTTGTTTGCTATCAAGTTGGTGTCAGAGGAAGAGAATATTATCATATCATTCCCAGCCATTAAAGAGAGCTCTATAGCCTCTTTAATATCGTAATGTTTTGAGATAGCGCCCATTGATATATCGTCTGTTATTACAAGTTTTGTGAAACGAAATTCTTTTCTTATTATATCTTGTATTAATTTTGATGAAAAAGATGATGGTAGTTCATCTATGCTGGGGAACATGATGTGTGCCATCATTATTGCACTTACATTTGCTTTGGTGGCTTTTTTAAAAGGTATTATTTCGTAGTTCATGAGTTCTTCGAGGGTTTTATTAGATACAGGTAGATCTATATGAGAATCGTCCTCTACACAACCATGACCGGGAAAATGTTTAACACAACAAAGAACTCCTTTTCTAATAAAGCCTCTTATTGTTGCACTTATTACATCCTCTACTTTTTGAAGGTCTGTTCCTATAGATCTATCGCCAATTACACCATCAGGCTTAGAACTAAGGTCTGCTACAGGCGCAAAATTCATGTTAATACCACACACTTCAAGTTGTTTAGCAATAAGCGAATGTATCTCGAATATTTGTTTTGGTGTTTTGTCTTTAACTAAATCTCTGTATGAAGGTAGTACTGTAAATGGTTGTTTAAATCTTTGTACTCTTCCACCCTCATGATCAACCGTTGTAAGCAAAGGAACTTTTATTGAACTTGCTTGTAACATGTTGATGGTGTCTGAAAGTTCTTCTACAGACGAG
Organism: uncultured Bdellovibrionales bacterium; assembly: GCA_964411885.1. GTDB lineage: Bacteria > Bdellovibrionota > JAFGOL01 > JAFGOL01 > JAFGOL01 > JAKLHL01. The sequence continues at coordinate 13,978 of CAYPMK010000017.1, read as the reverse complement.
TAGTTCTTTCCAAGAAAAAGGATACCACCGATCTTGTATTCCCTTATTAGAGAAAGAAGTTCGCTTGTAGGAGAAACCCCCTCCATCCCTATTATTAAGTGTTGTCCTATATCTTTTATATTATCAAATGACATAAAAACCTCTTTTTAGCTTGAAGTGTGGCACGCTTAAAATATACTAAAGTTTAGAGAATAAATAAAATGAATTATTTTTTAATTTTAATATACATGTTTTTGTCTTTTTCGGTTGATGCTCAAACAAGAGGCGAGCAAGAAAATACTGTAGCTACAGTTACTATATTAAGTGGCTCTCCTATCAATGTTTATTCTGGTGGTGAGAAAAAACCTATAAACGAGAAGAATGTCCCTTATGTTATCTATTCTGGAGATGAGGTACAAACGACAAATGTATCACATTGTGAGCTATTGTTGAATTCAGGCTCTACCATTTATATTGGTCCAGAAACACTTGTATCAGTTAATAAAAAAGCAAAGCAGTATGAATCTATATTTCTTAAATATGGATTTATGATGTTTAAAGGAGAAAAACCCGTAGATCTTAGAGCTGGAGATATATATGTTAACACTATTAGTGGAGATTTTTTAGCTCGTTATGCTAAAACAAATTTTGAATTAACTTTGCTTAATTTTGGATCTGAACTCTATGTAAAACAGAGTAGTGATCAGATACCTTTAAGACTACCAAAGAACAGATATATAAAGGTAATATCTTTTAAGGATGAAAAAACTTGGGGTGATATAACAATTTCATCAATACCTAAACTTTATGAAAAGTTTAAAGTTCAGTTCAAACCAGAAGGGTCTTCTTCTTATGACTCTTTCTCGCCAAAAACATCTAGTGAAACAAAAAAAGATACAGACCTTAAATCTGGTAACGTTGATAAGATCAAAAGAACTACAGGCCTTTGATTTTCTTAAGCCTTGATTCAAGTCTAAGTGTTAGGTCTTTAATATCATCTTTGCTGACATTTTTATTTACGAATAATGGTTCGGCAAACTTTATTATGATCTTAGAAAAAGGTTTTGGAAGTATTGCTTTGTTCCAGCTTTTTGTAAAAATAAAAGGGTCTTTTACTTCTACAGTTACTGGCAATATTGGTAATCCTGTATGTTTTGAAAGCATTATGATCCCTTCTTTTACTTTATAAATAGGGCCTTTTGGCCCATCAACAGCCATTACCGCACTAGCATTTTTTTCTTTTAATACTTCTATTAGTTGGAGCAATGCTTTTGCACCACCTCTAGAACTTGAGCCTTCTACACAAGAATATCCCATAAGATTTAGAAATTTTTTCATCATTCTGCCGTCTGTACTTTGGCTTGTCATAACATGAAAATTTGAATTAGCACGAGTCGGTATTAGTGCTAATTCGTCTTGATGAAAATGAGCGACTATAAAATTATTGTTTTTATTCTTGGTTAATTCTTTTGGCAGACTTGGTTCAATGTAACGGATGGTACTAAAATATATTTTATAGATATAATAAATTACGTAAGGCAGTATTTTTGTTTTTATATATTTTTTCATTTTAAGATAATTTATTAAAAGAATAGATTATTCTGTATATAGACGTTAATAAAGTACCAATCCCTAAGATCATTATTACACCCATGAGCAGGAAAGGTTCTTCTATGTTAGTATAATAAGAGAATATTGGAGAGAATATTGCACTAAGACCTAAAGAGAAGATCCTTTCTGGTCTTTGAAAAAAACCAACATCACATTTTATACCAGTAGCCTCTGCGCGTGCTTTTGTATAGCTCACACAAAAGAAACCTATAAAAGACATTATTAAAAAATATACCAGCCAATGATCTCTAAACATTATAAGAAGCCCACCCAAGATAAGACCGTCGCTGTATCTATCCATAACGGAATCAAGGAAGGCCCCTTGTTTTGTTACTTTGTTAGTAGCCCTTGCAACTCTTCCATCCATAAGATCAAAAACGCCTCCGGCTATCATTATCCAGCCAGCGCTGCCGATGTTAACTTGTGCGAACATTATTGCAGATAATAAACTTATAAAAACGCCAAAAACAGTTATTGAATTAGGGGTAATTCCAGTTCTTATAAATAATTGAACAACAGGCTCGGTTATAGTGAACCAGTAATCCTGTAGCGAAGACCATATTAGTTTAGAATGTGCTTTCTTTTTATCTTTGTCTTTTCTGCCAGTTAGTTTTTTTATTATTAGGAATATTAAATATCCAGCTATGAACCCACCGTTTATTATTATTAGTGGCACTACAGATGAATAAAATTCGTTCTTCATAAACCCTTCCTTTTTTCAAAAAATGCTAACATCAAAAGACCAGCACCAACAAAAGAAATTACTATAGAGGTCACTAGCCTTGTTGATGATTGATATATCCCAATTGCTATTAAAGATATACCCAGTATTATTTCTGGCAACATCATATTGCCTTGTTTTTGTGGATTGTAGTTTTGTGGTGCCACGGGCGTAACATCATCAATATCTTTTTTCTTTGCTGTTGGCCTTGGTGTTTCTTCTTCAATTATTTTGTTGTCTTCTGTTTTAGGTTCTGTTTTTTGATCCGTGTTTGTTGTGTTTTCTTTATCAGGGATTAGCATAGCCTCTTTTATTGTGGTCCAGTTTCTTAATTCCTTGCTCCAAACATAGTCATTTATATCTGTTTTTCCAGCTTCTATCATTTGAAATATTTCTTGTTTAGAGTATGGACCTTCGTTCTGCTTGTTTCTTCTAATAAACCAACTCTTTCTTTTTTCTGGATCCTCTGGTGCTATGTATATTAAAAATTCCTGTAATTCATTTATTGTTTGCCAGTCTTTATTGCCTGTTATAAAGATGTAGTCTGTTGCTTTTAACAAACCATTTTTTAAACGATCTGTGATCTCTTCAAAACTTAACGGCCCAACATTTTGGTCGTTTATGTTCAAATAATACTTCTTGTCCCAAGCCATGAATGAATAGTATAACGGTGCGGTTGTTTTTTCAATGATTTGTGATACGAAAAGCACATATGTATTAGGAGGAAGCTAAATTGCAGGTAGCAGTAAGATTTGCCCCATCGCCAACCGGTTTCTTGCACATAGGCGGAGCAAGAACGGCTATTTTTAATTATTTATTTGCAAGACGTCATAAGGGTAAATTCTATCTCAGGATAGAGGATACAGATATAGAAAGATCAGAAAAGCAGTACGAAGAAGAGATAATAAACAGCATGAAGTGGTTGGGCATGGATTACGACGGAGAATTAATATATCAGACAAAAAGAATGGATTTATATAGGACCTATATACAAAAGTTGCTGGAATCTGGTAATGCTTATTATTGTAACTGTTCAAAAGAAGATCTTGAGGCAGAAAGACAGAAGGCATTAGAGGAAAAAAGGAAACCTGTTTATAACAGAAAGTGTAGAAGGGATCCTGTGGATAAAGGTGTAATAAGGTTTAAAGTGCCAGAGACAGGCCAAACAGTTATAAGTGATAAAGTTTTGGGAAACATAACCATCAAACACGAAGAAATAGAAGATTTTGTAATAGCTAGAGCAGACGGGTCTCCTACTTATAATTTTACAGTAGTTGTGGATGATGCACTAATGGGCATAACTCATGTTATTAGAGGAGATGACCACGTTAATAATACACCAAAGCAAATACTTATATACGAGGCACTTGGTCTTTCTTTGCCTATTTTTGTACACGTTCCAATGATACTTGGTCCGGATAAAACAAAGCTAAGCAAAAGGCATGGCGCAACTGCAGTAAGTAGTTTTAGACAAATGGGCTACCTCCCAGAAGCTTTATTCAATTATCTTGTAAGACTTGGGTGGTCACATGGGGATCAAGAGATATTTTCAAAAGACGAACTTGTACAATTATTTGATCTTGATGCACTGGGACATTCTGCCGCGGTGCTCAATATGGAAAAACTTAATTGGTTGAATGCTCACTATATAAAAAGTATGTCTGCAAAAGATATGGCTACAAGGCTTTGTGAAGAGTCTTTGGTACCAGAAGAATTCAAAAAAAGGGTCTTTGACGAAGACGTACAGAAGTTGTTACCAATGGTGCAAGAAAGATCAAAAATGCTTAACGACGTATATAAGGGGATAGAGTTCTTTATTAAAGACGAGATCATTATAGATGAGAATGCTTATAAAAAATATATTGGGCAGGAAGTTCTTCCAATAGTGGCCGATCTTATAGAAGGTATAAAAGGTATTCAGGATATTTCAGATCATAATTCATTAGAGGCTGTATTTAAGTCGCTAATAGAAAAACACAATATAAAACTAAAGATTATTGCTCAGGCTTGCAGAGTTCTTATAACAGGTACAGACGTTAGCCCTGGTATTTTTGAGATAATGTCTTTGATGGGTAAAGACAAAGTCCTCAAAAGACTGTCGTCATATAACAGGCTCGGAGCGACAGATTAAGCCGACCGTATTAATTACCTATTAATTCTAGTAAATCATTGAGGTCTATTATCTTTGTTCCAAATTGTTTTGCTTTATCTAGTTTACTACCAGCGTCTTTCCCCGCTACAAGATAGCTTGTTTTTTTGCTTACACTAGAACTTACTTTACCAGAATTTTCTTCTATTAAAGAACTTATTTCATCTCTACTCATTTCGTCAAAAGATCCAGTGATGACAAAACTAAGTCCATTCAACTTGTTGCTTTTAAGTTTATTCTCGTTAATTAGTTCTATCCCTTTTTTTAGTAGTTCTTGAATATTCTTTATGTTTTCTTGGTCGTTAAAGAAGTCAACAATGCTTTTAGCAATATTGGGACCAAAACCTTCTATAGACTGTAGATCTTCTATTTTTGAATTCTTTATTTCGTCTATGTTAGCAAATCTTTTAGCAAGCTCTTTGGCATTTTCAGATCCAACAAGATCTATCCCGAGTGCATATATAAATTTATCAAAACCAACTTTCTTTGATCTATTTATAGCTTCTATTATATTGTGTGAACTTTTTTTCCCCATTCTGTCTAGCATTGCTAATTCGTCTGGATCTAGAACGTATATATCAGAGAATGTTTTTACTAGTCCTTTGTCTACAAGTTGTTCTATTAATTTTTCACCTATACCATCTATATTTATTGCATCTCTTGATACAAAATGTTTTAACGCTTCTTTTATCCTTGAACTACAATTTTTATTCTCACACACAAAGTTAACGCCTTCCCTGTGAGTTCTGTTTTCACAGTCTGGGCATTTTTCTGGGAATCTAAAAGTTTTTGTATTTGGGGGTCTTTTTTCCAGGAGCACTCTTATTATTGCAGGTATTACATCTCCAGCTCTTTCAATAACAACAGTATCACCAACACGGACGTCCTTTCTTTCTAGTTCAGAAGCATTGTGTAGTGTTGCTCTTTTTATTTCTACTCCACCAAG
>CAYPMK010000017.1:0-8472 GCA_964411885.1 uncultured Bdellovibrionales bacterium | reverse complement strand
AGTATATTCTTTGCTGTATTGAAACCCCATTTTTTTGCTATGTCTAATGCTTCTGTGTGGGTTTTGAAAAGATGCTCATTGGTAAAACTGTGAGCATAAAAATAAAGTGGCCTTTGAGCTGTTATTTTTGAGTCAAGTTGTCTTACAGAACCAGCGGCGGCATTTCTTGGATTAGCAAAAGTTTTTTCATTGTTCTTTAACTTTGTGTCATTAAGTTTTTCGAACGCTTTATTTGGAATTACTATTTCTCCACGTATCTCAAAATGTTCAGGATGGTCTTTCCCTAACATCTTTAAAGGTATGTTCCTTATCGTTCTTACATTCTCTGTTATATCTTCGCCGATCTCTCCATCTCCTCTGGTGGCGGCGCTACTAAAGATCCCGTCTTTATAGTGAATAGAAACCGCAAGCCCATCTAACTTTGGTTCACATACATATTCAATATTAGTGGTATTAAGTAATTTTTTTATACGTTCATCAAAGTTAAAAAGCTCATCTTTGTTAAAAATATTAGAAAGAGATAACATAGGAGCTTGGTGTTTTACCTTTTTAAAATCAGTTAAGACCTTATGTCCTACCTTTTTAGTAGGAGAGTGTTCTTGTAGTAATTCTGGATGGTTCTTCTCAAGTTCTGTTAATTCGTTGAAGAGTTTGTCATATTCTGTGTCTGATATTTGTGGATCATCAAGCACATAGTACCTGTATGAATGGTAATTAAGTAGGTCTATAAGTTCATTTATTCTTTCTTTTGCTCCCATACAGTGAATAATACTTTGTTTTTTAAATAAACACTAGGGACTTGAATATAGGCTGGCTTTTGTTCTATAATATGGCTAGTATTGATTAAAGGAGACTATTTATGGGAGTAGGTTTTATAACCGATAACGAAATAGACAGGATACTTGGCAGGATGGACAAAAAGCAAAGGCCTGCAGAGGAAAAGCCACGTCTCTATGATAGATATAATATGAGTGAACAAGAAAAACAGGTTTTAAGAGAGGACTATTCAAAAAGGAAGGCTATGGAATTTACAGTTAATAAAGATTTTTCTGCTACAGGTTTTGTGAAAATGAGTACATTTACCAACACCAATAGGCCAGCAGGCATTATAAGGAAGTCTTATGCTTTTTTTGCAGACCTTTGTCTTAGTGGAATAATTTTGGTTGGTTTTATATATGCCTCTATACTTGCCTTTGGTCAGGCAGATATTGCTTATACAAGCATGGGGCTTGCACAAAAAGTTAAGGAATTTGGCGGTAATGATGTAGTGTGGTGGATGGGCACTCTTTATGCATTGATACTATTCTTTTATTTTATATTTTTTGAAGGCATTACCGGCAAAACACCGGGGAAGATGTTCTTAAATGTAAGAGTGATAGATAAAAAAGGTGAAAAACCTTCTTTTATCAATATAGTATTTAGAACACTCATATTCCTTGTGCCTCCACTAGGCTTGTTGGGAGCACACAATTTACTTACAGGCACTAAGGTTGTTAACAACGAGTAATTATGTCAAAGATAATAAAATCTAATAACGTTAGATCTTTTTGTGATGAATTACGTCTAAAAGGTAAAAAAATAGTTTTTACAAATGGGTGTTTTGATATCCTTCATGCAGGTCATGTTGACTACATGGAAAAGGCAAAGAAACTCGGTCATATTCTTTTTGTTGGCGTAAACAGTGATGATTCTATAAAAAGGATAAAAGGTCCTAGTCGACCGATAGTAGATCAAAACTTTAGAGTGAGAGCCTTGTGCGGTCTTGAGAGTGTAGATCATGTTTGTGTTTTTGATCAGGACACACCAGAAGAATTAATAAATCTTGTTAAACCAGATGTTCTTGTAAAGGGTATGGATTGGAAGGGCAAAACCATCGTTGGACAAAAGATAGTTGAATCTTATGGCGGTAGAGTAGAACTTATAGAGTTTTTAGACGGAATATCTAGTTCTACTATAATAGAAAAGATATTGAATAATTATGGTAAAAAATGAGACGCTTTTTTATTCCAAACATACCAACCACAGGCAATATAGAACTTGATAGTGACCTTAAACACAGAATAATTGATGTTTTAAGATGCAATGATGGCGAAGAGCTGGAAGTAATTGACGGTAATGGTCGTTTGGCAAAAGTTGTTGTAGTTGGTAAAGGTAAGAATATTTTTCTTAGTGTAAAAGAAGTTAAAGATATTAAAAAAGAAGGAAGACAAATAATAATTGCTGTTTCTGTAATAAGACGTGAAAGATTCGATATGATGGTTGAAAAGGCTGTTGAACTTGGTGCAGATAAAATAATCCCATTTGTTTGTGAGCGCTCAAGACCATATGCTAATAATGCTTATGAAAAATTAAGGGATCGTTGGCAGAGGATAGCAGACCAAGCCTTATCACAATGCAAGAGGATCTTTAAATGTGATGTGACTGATGTAAATGAATTAGAAATGGTAATTAAAAATGTACAACCCAACACTCAGCTTTTTGCTCTTGATCCATATAAAGACAAGGGGCCTTTTATTCCTTCTTTAATAAAAAAAGATAAAGACATCCTATGCGTGATTGGCCCAGAAGGTGGTTTTACAGATCAAGAACTCAAGCTGTTTGAAAAAGCTAATTTTGGTTTTTATATTCTTACGAACAATATACTTAGAACAGAAACTGCAGTTATGTATGCTCTTTCTGTTATAAATGTTTCTAGTACTTCCTAAGTATATTTATATTTTTTTAAACTCACTCATTAGTTCATCTTTGAATTCTTCTAGCCTAGGGAAATAATCTTTATCTAGGAATTCTTGTGAATTTAAATATAGAACGAAATTAAAAAGATCTTCTCCGGTAACGTCTTTTAAAGAGGACTTTTCTTTTCTGTTTAAAAAAGATCTTAAAGATAGAAATGCTTTTTCATTGTTATCCATTATTTCTATAAAAAATAAGTTTTTGTCACTTTTAGAAAATTTTTCATAATCAGCCTTGTTGTCATTATCTCTATATTTGCCGTTATATCCTTTTAAGATGTCTAATAATCTTAATTTGTAGTCCAAATTATTTAATCTATTTAAGAATTCTTCTGTTCCAGCAGCCTGGATAAAAGCAGTAGAGGCATCAGTAAGTTCTTTGTTGTCATAATAACCATTCTTGAGAAACGAAAGATATGGCCATAAGAAAGTGCAAACATATTCTTTTGGTTCGTCTAACTCTGAGGCTGATATTACCGAAGTATAGATGCCTACTATTTCAGTTGCAGTATATGTTTTTTGTAGTTCATCAGAACCATTATAATCAAAATCTGTATTTAAAGTTGCACCCCAGCAAGGAGCATTGTTGTCTGTTTGGGAATGTAATTGTGGCGCTAAAAAAATTATCAACAAAAACAATAAAAATATTCTCATAAAAACTCCTGTGAGCAGGACATATACAAAAAAATGGAGCTTAAAGTCAATGATATTGTTCTTTGTGTTATTTTATGTTGAACAAATTTTTAGCATTATTTGTAGTGAATTCAGCTATTTTTTCTATGCTTTGAATTTTTATTTCTGCCATTTTGTTTGCTATTATTGGTATGTATTCTGGGTAATTCTTTTTTCCTCTATGTGGTACTGGTGCAAGAAATGGACAATCTGTTTCTATCATTATTCTATCAATTGGTGCATAAGCTAAAGCTTCTTTTACTGTTTGTGCTTTTGGGAATGTGATTATTCCCGTAAAAGAAATATACATTCCAAGGTCTAAATATTTTTTTAATTCTTCTTTGGTGCCAGAATAACAATGAAGTACAGCGTTACAAATATCTTTGTATTCGCTCTTCAATATTTCATAAGTGTCTTTGTCTGCTTCTCTTGAGTGTATTATTACTGGTAGCTTCAGTTCTCTTGCTATTTCTGTCATTCTTATAAACACTTTTTTTTGTGTATCTATTGGTGATAGTTCATAGTGATAATCAAGTCCTATTTCTCCTACAGCAACGCATTTGTTATTATGGTTGTTTAATATTTTTTCTTCTACTCCAGCGTTGTAGTCTTTTGCTTCGTGCGGGTGTAATCCTATTGAGTGGTATATGTTGTCGAACTCCTTTGAGATGTTTGAGGCTTTTTCTATAGAATTAACATCACTAGATATAGTTATTATTTTTGTTACTTTATTATCAGTAGCTCTTTTGATTATGTCTTTTATGGTCTCATCTTTTTCATATTCAAAATCAAGGTGAGCGTGTGTGTCTATAAACTCTAACCCCATTAGTTTCTTCCGGGTTTTTTGTTGAAATTTTTGTTATGACCGTGCCCACCTCTATTATCTCTGTTATCTCTTCTAAAATCTTTTTGCCTGTTGTCTGCTCTTGGTGCAGGTTTCATGAAGGTGTCTTTTATATCTATTACTTCATTAGGATCTTCTAGTGCCTTTAATTCTTCTTCAGAAGCTTCTGGGCTCGCTTCTTTCATTATAGCGTCTATACTCTTTGTTGCGAAATGTTCCTGATCTCCTGCCGTGGTTTCTGTTATTTTATCTAATGGATGTTTAACTAAAGAGCCAGAATCAAGTAGTACGTCTATGTTAGTAGAAAATATATCAACCCTAAACACCTTGCCAACGCCATCAGGAGTTTTTACTTTTGCACCAACTTTTGGTAGATCTTTTTTTATCTGATTATAGGTATCTATTTCATAAGCCAAACAACAAAGTAGTCTTCCACAAACACCGCTAACTTTGGTGGGATTAAGGGCAAGGTTTTGTTCTTTTGCCATTTTTATTGATACAGGTTTAAAGTGTCTTAAGAAAGTAGAGCAACAAAGTGTTTTGCCACAGCAACCAACTCCACCCATTAACTTTGTTTCATCTCTAAGATCTATTTGTCTTAATTCTATTCTCATTTTTAATTCTTTGAGAAGGTCTTTTACAAGGTCTCTAAAATCTACTCTGCCGTTTGATGTAAAATAGAAAACTACCTTTTTCCCGTTGTGGGATAATTCTGTTTTTACTAATTTCATGGGCAATTTTTTTGATTTTACTAATTTTAAGCATTTCTCATGAGCATCTTTTGCTACTTTATCGTTTTCTTCTTGAGCTTTTACATCTTCTTCTGTTGCTCTTCTTATTATTTTTTCAAGCTGCTCTGGAACCTTTGGTTCACTATCGATACTCCCGTCTAATGTGGCGGGAGAAAGATTTGCTAAAAAATATTCTTCATCTGTTTTTTGTTCAAGAACATTATATGTGTTCGATTTGTCTTTTGGGACCATGGTGGGTTTAACCACTACTTGTCCTATTTTTTGTCCAGAAGGAGAGTTAACTATTACAAGTTCTCCAACATTAAGGTCTATGTCCTCTGAATTGTAATAATATATTCTTCCTGCATTACGAAATTTTATCCCCACTACTTTAATGAACATTCATACGCTCCTCAAAGAAAGTTCTAGGATCATGTTCTCTAACACCAATGGTGTAGGTGTGTTTAGGTATACTTTCTTTGATATTTTATTTAATTCCTTCATCCCTGCTGAAAGTTGATCTGCTCCAATGGAACCATTCTCAAATCTTTTTATAAGGTGTTTCATTATAAAAGAGAACACATATTCTATGTTCTCAAGTTCTTCTGCTTTTGTGTTACCTTTTAACTCTTCCGAGATAGAGGCACATACTTCACTTATTGTATCGAAAGGCCTATATGTACTATCTAGGAGTTGTTTTAATTTGTTCAAAAGTTCTTCTATAGATAGATAAAACTTTAATGCAGAAACACTCCCGTTTGCATAATCTAAAAGTTCGTGGTCTTGTTCTATGTTTACTATCTTCGCAAGTTTTTCTTTATTTATAGGCGGAACGTTTATTACCATGCACCTTGATATTATTGTTGGCAACATTGCATGCAGGTTTGGAGTTAGTATAAAGAAAGTCGTATCTTGAGGTGGTTCTTCTACTGCTTTTAAAAGGCAGTTACTGGAACTTTCATTAAGTCTTTGTGCTTGGTCTATTATGACAAACCTTCTTTTCTTTTCATGGCTTGAAAAAACTATTTTATTTAGTACGTCATCTCTTATTTGATCTATGCTTATGTCTTTACCTTTACGCAAGCCTTTCTCATCTATTTCTGGCTTTATCATAATAATAGATGGGTGATTGCCACTATCTATTTGCTTTCCATCTTCTCCAAGCAGTGTTTTTGCTATTTCCATTACAAGATGCTTTTTGCCAACTCCCTTTGGACCAGATAATATGATCGAAGGGTTTGATCTTTTTATTTGTTTTATGATGCTGTCAAATTCCATTATATTCCCAGATACAGCATTAAAGAGCTGTTGTCTATTCTAGTATTTAAGATGCATGATAATATCATTATGTACTTTTTTTATTTCCTGTAAGGAGTTTATTATTTTAACTCTATTAGGCTCTTTAGATGCTATATCTAAATAACCTTTTCTTACTTTTTCATAAAAATCTTTATTTAACTTCTCAAAACGATCTGGTGTAGAGCCCCGTTGTTCTAATCTTTTAAAGGCATTTTCTACATCCATATCAAGAATGAAAGTTAAATTTGGTTTTGTGTTTTTTGTGGCAATAGAATTTAAATTTTCTATTAGTTTAACATCTATTCCTCTGCCATATCCTTGGTATGCTACGCTAGCATCCATGAACCTATCACACAGGACTACTTTTTGTGAATGAAGGGCTGGCTCTATGATGTTCGTAAAATGTTCTGCTCTTGCCGCTTCATATAATAGGATCTCTGTTAAGGGGTGCATCTCATCATGTAAAAGGATGTTCCTGATCTTTTCACATATTTTTGTACCACCGGGCTCTCTTGTTGATACAAAAGGTATCTTTTTTTCTAAAAAGTAGTTCTCAAGCAGTTTTACCTGAGTACTCTTTCCAACGCCCTCTATGCCTTCTATTGTTATTAGCATGGCCATATATTAGGTAAAAACCTTGAATTGTCTACTTTGATGTCTATTATACTGCTTTGGTGTATAAGATTTATACACCGCATTTGTTGGATAAACCCCTTTAATATTAAGCACTTAACTTGTGGCATGCATATTGCAAGAAATATTGAGGATTTTAGTCTAATATATATTCTAGGAGGAATATTTATGAAGAAGGTTTTTATAATTTTATTGTTCACTTTCGTTGGTTTTAACTCAGGCAATGTATTTGCTCAATGGTTTGGCCCTGAAACAGAATGGGCTGCAACAAATGTTGGAGTTAAAGATTTTTGTGGTGGCGTTATATATTTAGAAAATATTCAAAATAAACCGAGCTTTCACAAATGGTATGGCGTTTCTTTGGAAGACAGAGGCAGCTCTACTCCAGCTTATGGGAAAGATTTTTTTCTACATCTTGTTGACATAGCCAGCTACAATCCTGGTGAAAAATATGCTTCTAATCCAAAAACACCCGGTATTTTACACACAATACCTGTAGGTGAAAGGACCATAAATGAGACAATTAAATCAAATGTATATATGAGCGTATATTATGCTGATCTTTTTTCAAAAATACTTGGTGTTGATAAAAAAGCTGCTGAGGTTTCTTGTAGAACTCAGTATACAGAAGTGGATGTTTGCACAATCTTAAACGGAGCTTATTCTTGTGCAGCAACTTTAATTTGTTCACACAAGGTTAGTGGCGCTTTAGCACAAACAGCGATGAGCGTTAATTATGTGTTTAAGTCAAATACTCAAAATACAAATTCTAAATGCCCTTCTATAGAACAAGTTGTTGCGATACTTGAACTCGGAGGCAGATCTCTTGCCCCAGTTAATCCAAATAACCCAGTTAAGCCAAATAATCCGGTTAAACCAAACAACCCAGTTAAGCCGAATAATCCGGTTAAACCAAATAACCCAGTTAACCCAAATCAGGGTAATGGTGGTTCTGGTTCTGTTCCAGACCCAGATTTGGAATAAAAAAATAGGAGAAGAGAGGTATAATATGAAAAAGTTTTTAACTATAACACTAGGGGCTATGATGTTGTTCTCAGGCTTGCTTTTTGCCGAAGACAACTCTTGTGACGTTTCTATCTTTAAAACAATTAAAGCTGGTGATGTTTCTTCTAAGGGAGCAGAAGTCTTCTTTTTGGGAACAAATCCATTAACCATTGTTAAAGATGAATTAGATATGTTCAAAATAATTATGTCTACGTATTATTCATGCGAAAAACTTCAGTCTAAAGATAAAACTTGTACAAGTGTAGTAGACGTTAAATCAAACCCACCAACTGTTAAACAAAAGGGATTTGATCAAGCTGGTGTGGTAAACAATTTAAAGATTCAGACAACTCAAGCTAAACCTGGCGAAACAAAAAGAACAGTAATGTTGGGGGTTCAAGCATATGAAACACCAACGCCAATAAAAGACAGTGGTGACGACGTAGTTTCATTGTATTATAGTGTTTTAGCAAGTAGCTATAATAAGTTCAATATTTTGAGTGTTGATCCCGCTTCTTTTGATAAGTCTGTTATTATACAATCAGTTAAAGATGCT
>CAYPMK010000016.1:30434-32570 GCA_964411885.1 uncultured Bdellovibrionales bacterium | reverse complement strand
TTTTTAGTCTTGTATCCAAGGACTGTCGGTCTTTAATTCAGAGTTCGTTCTTTGAGAAGCGTTCGTAGTAAAATCATTAGCAATTAACATATTACCTGTTCTATATATCAAAATGTATAACCATGTATTTAAAGCTGGCAAGTAAGGGAAATAAGTTCCTTGTATATCGCTAATATCAACTTTTTGTCCTGATATAAAACTTTCAGTTCCACCAAAGATACTTGTTAAAAGATCAGCGGCCTCTTCTGTATGAGGTGTTATATAAGTGTTAGTTAAATATATATTAGTTTTATAAGCCTGTACTGTTAAGTTGTTGTAGGCGATACTGCTTGTTAATAAAGTATCTGTGTCTCCGTCTACAGCACCAATTTCAAGATTCCCAGCCTGTTCAAAAGTTACAAATTTTTCTTTGCAGTTAGCATCAGAACTTATCGTATTTATTAATTGGATAGCGTTCGCATCACTTGAGTATGTGCTAGAGAACGTTGATATGATGTACTTAGAAGAACCTATTATAACGGAACTAACACAAGATGTATTATAGTTTCCACTTAATTCAGATCTTGCTTCTTGATCTTCTGTCATCCAATTAGAACAGGATGCAAGAACTAATATTAAAGATGTTACTAACGCTAATGATCTTACCATCCAAGTATATACCCGAACATTAATGGAGCAACTATAGTTGCATCAGATTCTACGACGAACATAGGTGTATTAACTCCAAGTTTACCCCAAGTTATTTTTTCATTAGGTGTTGCACCAGAGTATGATCCGTAAGAGGTAGTTGAATCACTTATTTGGCAGAAGTATCCCCACAAAGGAACTTCTACACCCATATCTTGATGCATCATTGGGACTACACAAATAGGGAAATCTCCGGCGATACCACCACCTATTTGATAGAAACCAATACTGCCTTTCTTTGATGTTTCTTTATACCATTCAGACAAGCTCATCATGTAGTGAATGCCAGTTTTAACTGTTTCAACTTTTTTTACTTCTCCCTTAAGCACTGCCCCAGCGAACATGTTACCAGTGGTTGAATCTTCCCATCCCGGAACAAATATTGGTAAATTCTTTTCTGCTGCTGCTACCAACCAAGAACTTTTTTCATCTTTTTGATAGTATTTTTTTAATGAGCCATTTTTTATTAATGTTGTGTAATATTCGTGAGCGAGCATACTTTTACCATTTTTATCGTTGTCTATCCAAAGGTCCTTTAATGCTTTCTCGAGTCTCCTCATAGCTTCTTCTTCTGGAATACAGGTATCTGTAACTCTATTACAGTGTTTTTCATAAAGCTTATTATCATCCTCTTTTGTGAGGTATCTATAATTAGGGATTCTTATGTAATGATCACAGGCAACAAGATGAAAAAGATCTTCTTCAAGATTAGCCGCTGTACAGCATATTCCATGCACCTTGTCTTGTCTTATCATTTCAGCCAAAGAAAGACCTAGCTCTGCTGTAGACATTGCTCCAGCAAGTGTGACCAACATTTTTCCGCCTTTTTCTACGTGCTCTTTATAGGCAACTGATGCATCTTTTAATGCCGCGGCGTTAAAATGCCTGTAATGTTGATCTATGAATTTTGATATCGGTCCCATTTTTTTGTCTCCTTTATTTGTTAATTAATTACTTAAGTAAATTTTCTATAGAAGCCATTATTTGTGGCGAGTATTTTACTACCAACCCGGCGAATACTACAGACACCATGGACATAAATTTTATTAATATATTCAAAGATGGTCCAGAGGTATCTTTGAAAGGATCTCCAACGGTGTCACCAACTACAGCGGCTTTGTGAGCACCGCTACCTTTTCCACCGTAATTACCAGATTCTATGTATTTTTTAGCATTGTCCCATGCTCCACCGGCGTTAGCCATCATTACAGCGAGTATGAATCCCGTAGCTAAAGCTCCTGCCAAAAGTCCAAGTACACCTGCTACACCAAAGATTAGTCCAGTTGCAACTGGCGCTATTAAAGTTATCAAGGATGGTAGTATCATCTCTCTTTGTGCACTCTTTGTAGATATATCAACACATCTTGCATAATCGGGTTTTGCTTTGCCTTCCATTATGCCAGCTATTTCTTTAAATTGTCTTCTTACTTCTTCCACCATTGATCTTGC
>CAYPMK010000016.1:15990-30334 GCA_964411885.1 uncultured Bdellovibrionales bacterium | reverse complement strand
GCATTACCACCGGCGTTATCTGCTATAGGACCGTAAGCGTCTGTTGCTAGTGTTATGCCAAGAGTAGATAACATTCCAACTGCGGCAACGCCTATTCCATATAGCCCCATAGAAGGATTAGTGAAGCCACCGGGTATTCCGTACGCAAGGAATATTCCCACTACAACTGTTAAGACTGGTATCCATGTGGACATCATTCCAACAGCTATACCGTCTATAATAACTGTTGCAGGGCCTGTTACAGCATTGTTAGCTACACCCTTTGTTGGTTTGTAGTCGAATGAAGTGTAATATTCCGTAGATTTTCCTATTATTAATCCAGCTATTAACCCTACGAGTATAGACCAGAAGATGCCCATACTCTCTGGTATTAAGACTTTTACGACTAAATAAGATGCAATGATTACCAATATAGAAGAAACATAGATTCCAGTATTTAGAGCGTTAAGGAGCTGTTTCATGCTTGCTCCTTCTTTTGTTCTTACAAGGAATATGCCAAGTACAGATAAGAAAACTGCAATGCCTGCAATTACCATTGGAACTATAAGATAATTTATTTGAGTAGAAAATTCATGACTAGCAACAGCTGTTACGCCGAGTGATGCTGCCGCCAAGATAGAACCACAATATGATTCATAAAGGTCTGCTCCCATTCCTGCTACGTCGCCTACGTTATCTCCAACGTTATCTGCTATGGTTGCTGGGTTTCTTGGATCATCTTCTGGAATGCCTGCCTCTACTTTGCCAACGAGGTCTGCGCCAACGTCTGCGGCCTTGGTGAATATACCACCACCAACCCTTGCAAATAGAGCCTGAGAAGAAGCACCCATTCCAAAGCAAAGCATAGTAAGTGTTACTTGTGAAAGATCATAAGAAGTCCATTTTAAAAGTGCATAGAACCAAATACAAATATCTAAAAGACCAAGCCCGACAACTACTAATCCCATTACAGCACCTGCTCTAAAGGCTATTTGTAATCCTTCGTTCAAAGAGTTCATTGCTCCTTGTGCTGTTCTTGCCGAAGCATTGGTAGCAGTTTTCATACCAAGATATCCAGACAAACCAGAAAAGAAACCTCCGGTAAGGAATGCAAAAGGAACTAGTTTTGGCAACACGCCAAGGTAAAAAGCCATAAAAAAGAACACACCAAATATACAAATAAAGAACAAGGTAACAACTTTGTATTGGCGATAAAGGTATGCCATTGCTCCTTCACGTACAGCCTGTGCTATACGTTTCATTTCTGTGTTACCCTCATCTTTTTTCATTATCGATCTATAAAAATACCAAGCAAAAAATAGTCCTGACATTGCTCCTATTGGCGCTATGAACCAAATGTTAGGTATATACCTAAGTGTTTGTTCAGAAGTTTGTGCTGTTAATGAGCCTGTTAGTAAGAATAACAATCCTACTACTCCAAAGATCAACATGGAATAAAGTAATCCTTTAGTTCTCATAGTGTTTTTGGGACCTCCATTAGAGTATTCGTCATTTTAGGTTTTCTCTTATATATTCAGTTGTAATTATTAGCAAATATAAAATAATCTCTATTTCTTTTTTGATGGCTCAACATGTATGGTTATCTTACTCTTTGGTATAGCGTCTTTTATGTCTTCTTCAAGGTGTAAGCATATTGCGTGTGTTTCACGCACCGTAGCATTCCTATCAAGTTCAAGATGAACGCTTATTATGTGGTGAAGGTCATGGCACATTACACTTAGGCCATGATATGAGTCAAACATACTGCGATGTTCGTGAAGTATTTTTTCAACTTTTTCTTTTGCATTCAAAGATTTTATCGTGGAATCACCTTTTGGTTCTAGGTGCAGAGTTATGTCTGCCTGAGGAAAAATATCTTTGATGTTTTTTTCTACGTTGTTAGCTATGTTGTGGGCTTTTTCGACAGAGAGACTGCTTTCTACGAGTAGTGTCATGTCTGTAAAAATGGTATTTCCAGAGGTACGTATCCTTAAGTTTTGTACAGAGGAAACGTTTGGTACACTTTTAATTATATTATATATATCGCTCTTTAATTTTTTTGGTGCTTTGTCCATTAACTCATTTATTGTTTTTATTGATAATCTTACTGAGCATACAATTACAAATACAGATACTATGAGTCCTGCTATAGCGTCTGCTTGTTCAAATCCCAAAAATTTTACTCCTATCAAACCAACTATTACTACTAAGGAACTCCATATATCAGATGCAAAATGCAAAGCATCAGCTTCTAATGCCCTGCTGTTAGTTTTTTTTGCTGTTTTATATAGAGCTCTAGATCTTGTTATATCTACTATGATAGAGATGAACATTACGCCAAAGGCGTATATGTTTACGTCAATATCTGCAGGTTTTCCTTTTAATCTTAGAACAGCTTCGTTAATTATGTATATGCAGGTTGCCAATAACATTACTACTTCTACGAAAGCAGAGATACTCTCTATCTTTCCGTGTCCATAATGATGTGTGTCGTCTGCTGGGACGTCAGAAACTTTTACGGCAAACAAAGTTAATAATGCCGCACCAAGATCTATTAGTGAATGAATGGCTTCTGATATTATTCCCAAACTGTTGGTAGCTATTCCAACTATAAATTTTAGAACTGTAAGCAGTAGCGCAGAGAATACGGACAATAATGCTGCTTTCGATTTTTCCATTGTATTTTTCTACCTTTCGTATAAAGAAAAGACAAACCTAATGTTTAATTTTTTTACATTTAGACAGTCTGTGTTCGCTGTTTGTTTTGTAAGGCCTTGTAATCTTTAATCTATTGCAAGGCATATTTATTGCATGATATACATCGGCCTTAATAGCTTAAGGAGTTTATTATTTTGTTAAAAAGAACTTTAATGACTTTTAGTCTTTTGTCTTTAGTCTGTTTTTCTGTTCTTGCACAAGTCCCAAATGGAGAAAAAGAGTTGTTCCATTTTATGGGCTTTTTTTGTGCAGATGGCGTTGATGCTAAAAATATGTCTAATGTCTTTTATGGAGATCTGCTCAGTAAAAATGCTGACGTGGAAGAATATGATAAGTTTGCAGACGAAGTCATAGAGAACATTAATGAAGGACAGTATATTTGGCCAAGTTTTGATAATCTTGAATTGTGGTTTAGTCTTGATATTAGTGCAAACGACAGGCTTATGCTGGTTTCTTGGATGTATATTCTTAGAGCTAAAAAAGATTTCTTTAAGGCTTACAGACCAGATCTTATAGAAGCTCTGGATTATACAGAGTTCCCATGGAAAGATGAAAAACTCCTAGACATAAAGAACAGATTTGATGTTCTTTATAAAATGGCAGATGAAAAAGAAAAGAAAGTTTTGGATAAATTATTGGTACATCTTATGTATAGGCAACTTGTAGAATTGCCTGCTGTAATAGACCTTGAGCTAATAGAATTCTCATTATTCAACAAGAACACTCTCGTTAATTTATCAGAAGCACTTAATGATTGTGTGATATCACACGAAGGAGATTTTAGATATATTAATAAAATGTTTAGAAATTCTCCTGATGACTATGAAAAATACGTTGATGGACTAAATAAGCAAAATGATAAAGAACGCCTCGTGTTTTCGAATATAAAATATAATGTTAAGAAGAACTCATCTTTAATATTGGGCACTAAGATGGTTACCAGAGAACAAGTGATGTTATTGTTGGACCAATATAAAATTAATTGTGGTCTAGAATATGATTCAGAGGATATGTTCACCAGTGAAAAAGTTCTTTCTCTTCTTACTATATCAATGGATCATAATAGTGCTCTTACTTCTGAAGACGTAAAGTTGTTGTTTGGTATCAATGGGAGTGGTGGTCTTTATAGTTACCTTTACCAGAACCTTGCTTGGCAAAATAATTATGAAGACTTTTTTATACTTACAGTAATACTTGCTTCTCAGCTTGAAGAACTTGGTGTAAGAGAAAATCAGCTTTTGGTTATGGACGGTGCAAAAAGGCTTGGAATATTGGGTGAGGGTCTGTCTTTCACAAATTCTTCTTACAAAGATGGCGCTCAACTTGAATCTATCTTGAATAGAAGCAGTTTTGTTAACGAGTTTGTTACAAAATATAATTTTAACGAAATGCTACTTAGAGTACAAACTGGCTATAGTTTGCTACGAGTTATGTCTACGACTAAAACGACTAAATAAGTTGTTTGATCTCTATTTAACGAAATCTTTTGCGTAATACTTTGCTGTTAGCTTTTCCCCAGTAGCTTTTATTATCATCTCTTTCCAGTCAACACTTCTGCCTGGGTAGAATACTTTATTCATAAAATATTCTCCAACATCTTTTCTGTTAACATAGCTTTGATCATAGCCACTGTTTTTATCGAGGATATTATTTGTTATATAGTGGTTAAATTGCGAAGCAAGGAGTGCTCCCATTAAATAGTTATGATAGTAAGCTGGATATAGCGCTACATGTATTTTGGTAGACCAATCAGGCATATTCCTGTTAGCAGGTTTTTTTAATAGTTGATATTTTTCAACAAGCTTCCACCATAGTTTGTTAAGGTCTTGATCTGGATTTTCATACATTGCTTTTTCGAACCTGTACATTACTTGGGACCATCTGCTAAAAACAAGTTGTTCCATTCTTAATATTTTTTTACTTGTTTGGTATATATCCTTTTTTTCTTCAGCTGTTATTCCAATCATGTCTTGCATCCAATTGGCATTAGAAGCCATTCTTCCAAATAACATCGCTATAGCTTCTGTTGTAAAAATATGAGCTGGTTCTCTATATATCCATGGCATGTTTTGATTTAGATATTTTTCATATACGGCGTGGCCAAATTCATGCAAAGAAGTATCCATCCATCTTTGTGAAGGAGTAATGTTACATATTACACGGATGTCTGTTTTCCTATCTAGATTATCGCAACAAGCATGTTGGTATTTTCCTTTTTTCTCATAAAGATCACTGTTCTTGATTAAGCTGTCAATATTCATGCCGATGCTGTTAAAGTAGTTCTTTGTTAATTTTTCTATATTGGCGTCCTTATAATAAGGGTCAAGATCTATGTCATAAATTTGTGGAGCTTCCTGAAAATATCTATTCTGATAATGCCATGGTCTAAGCTCATTTTTCTTTATTCCGTATTTTTTTACTAAAGCAGTGTCAATTTCATTCTTAAGTTTTGTGTAAGCTGGTCTTGTGAGTTTATCTAACTCGTTGAACAAGGATTCTATTTCTTTTGGGTCTTGTTCATTTAATTTGAGCATCATTTGGTGGTAATTCTTAAAACCAAGCTCTTTTGCGGCCTTATTCCTCATAAGGACAAGTTTTTTAACATCACCAGCCACCATTGGTCCTATTTCTTTGCTGGCAAGCCAAGAGGCTTCTAATTCTTTGCTATCTAAAGAATTCTTCAAAGTGTTTTCTATTTGATTATCTGTTAGCTGTTTGTTGTTAACAGTTGCCCTAAAAGCAGAGAACTTATTTTCTATTTGTGTCTGAAGTTTTATTATCTCGTCTAATTTATTTTTATCAAGTTGGTATCCAGCATAAAGGTTACTCATCAATTTTAGCTGTCTGCTCATGTCTTTGTCTTTTTTTACATCTTCACATTTTGAAAAAGCCTTTAATTTTTTATAGTCGTCCTTGTTAGAATATATATTCGCCAATTCCATCTGTAGCATAGATGACTTTTCATAATCAGATTCCTTACCAGATATTTTTGCATTAAAAGAAGCAGTAGCGGCTTTTGTATAAGCTGGACTTACTTTTGATTCAAACTCATTTATGAATTTTACAAGATCTTCTTTACATGTTCCTGCTGACAAGTTCATCACCCCCAAAAGAAATGATAGAGTTAAAAAATAGTATCTCATGGAACTTACCTCCACTAATAATTGAGTATGATTAATAAGACTGGATATCACGGAACTTGTCAATAAAGACTTGGGGGAAACACTTTTTGTGCTTCCCCCAAACATTTTTAAATTTAACCCAAGATCCTCTTTAGATCTTCTTTTGGCGTGCTTACTGGTCTTATACTAAATTTTTCTACAAGGATGTTCAATACACTAGGCGTTACAAAGGCTGGCAAACTTGGTCCAAGGTGTATGTTCTTTATACCAAGGTGGAGTAGGGTAAGTAGTATGCAAACTGCCTTTTGCTCATACCAAGAAAGAATTAGTGATAGAGGCAAACTGTTCACATCTGTTTTGAATGCTCCAGCAAGTGCAACTGCTATTTGTATTGCAGAATATGCATCGTTACACTGACCTATGTCTAATAGTCTTGGAATACCGTCTATATCGCCGAATTCCAATTTATTGAATCTGTATTTACCACAAGCAAGAGTTAGTATTACACAGTCGTTTGGAACACTCTGTGCAAATTCTGTGTAATAATCTCTACCGGGTTTTGCGCCATCGCAACCACCTATCAAGAAAAAGTGACGAATTTTCCCAGCTTTAACACCGTTAATGACTTTATCTGCTACAGACATAACTGTGTTATGTCCAAAACCTATTGTTATGAATTTTTCTGGTTCATCATGTTCAAAACCTTTCTCTTGTAATGCAGCTTGTATTGCTGGTGTAAAATTCCTGTTCTCTATGTGTGTAACACCGGGGAATCTTACAAGCCCACAGGTGAATATTCTTGCTGTATAAGTCTCTTTTGGCTTTTGAATGCAATTAGTTGTCATTATTATAGAGCCGGGGAATTCATTGAATTCTTTTTGCTGATTTTGCCATGCACTACCGTAGTTACCAACAAGATGTTTATATTTCTTTAGTTGTGGATAGGCGTTGCATGGTAACATTTCTCCGTGGGTATAAACATTTATGCCTTTACCTTCTGTTTGTTTTAGTATTTCTTCCAGATCCTTAAGATCATGACCAGAGACAAGGATTGCTTTACCTTTTATTGAAGTAATCCTTACTTTTGTTGGTTCTGGATGACCGTAATTTTTTGTGTTTGCTGTATCAAGGAGTTCCATTACTTTAAGGTTAACTTCTCCAACTTTTAGTGCCATGCCTAGTAATTCATCTGCCTTGCGTTGTGTAGAAATAAAATCTAATGCTTCGTGGAAGAAAGCAAAAACACCATCATCCTCTACGTTAAGTATGTGAGCGTGATGTGCATAAGCCGCCATTCCTTTAAGACCATAAGTTATTAGTTCTTCTATTCCTGCGGCGTCGTCTCCCCTGTCTGTTCTTCTTTTTGGTATGGATATTTCATTCCATATTTTTTGAACTTCTTCTGCTTTGTTAGGAAAATTCTTGAACTCGGGCATTTCTATCCCTTTTTCTTTTGCAACTTTGTATAGCCTGTCTCTGATGTTTAATCCTTTAACTGCTAGTTCAATAACTTTTTGTGAGTCAAAGTTAACGTTGGTAACGGTAGTGAATAGAGCATCCATCACGAAAAGATCAGCTTCTCTATCCTTCATGCCGTTCTTTCTTAACTTGTTGGCAACTACACCAACGTTCTTTGTAATCGTTACTAACAGGTCTTGAGATTCTGCTGTTAGCGCCTCTTTACCACAAACACCTGCGGTAAGATTACATCCAGTTCCTTTCATTGTTTGTTCGCACTGATAACAAAACATAGACACCTCCTAAATGTCACCATTTAATTTTACTATATGTTCTTCTAATGTAACACCCCTATTACTGCTTATGGACATCGCTTTTTTTATTAGTTCTGTAAGTCCCTTACAGCAAGGAACATCCATTATTATTGATAGAACTTTTTTTGTATTAGCTACTTCAAATATGTCTGCAAGTTTTTGTGCATAATCTTCTGTTCTGTCTAACTTTGGACAAGCTACAACCACTGCTCTTCCTCTTATAAAACGCCAATGTACATCTGCAGAGGCTAATGGGGAGCAGGTACTTATGACTGCAAGTTCTGTATCTTTAAAATAAGAGGCAGAAGGATTTACTAAATGTAGTTGTACTGGCCATTGTCGTAGTTCAGATGGTATTGCTTGCCCGCTTACATTAGAACCTGTTGTTGTTTTTTTTGTTCCTGTATTTTTTCTATCTATTATCATTGAGCCCGGACACGAACATCCTTTAGTGTGATCCATTTCTTTCTTCTCCTCTTCTGTAATGCTTAAAGCTCCAGTAGGACAAGTTCCTATGCAAGCTCCAAGTCCATCACAGAAATCTTTTTTTACTAATTTTGCCTTGCCATTTATTATTTCTAAGGCTCCTTGATGACATCCTGTGACGCAGTTACCACATCCAATACAAAGGCTTTCGTTTATGTTTATTATTTTTCTTTTCATAATCACGCCTCCTTACAAAACTTATATTAATCCAGTAGGTGTATTTATTCCTTGACCCAAGTCAAGAGATCTTAATTTTTTAGATAGTTTTTTATTTTATTAACGTCAGGCACGTAAATATCTTTGCTTTTTATGCTAATTAATCCGTTTTCTTTTAAGTAGGCAAGGCTTCTTGATATTGTTTCTGGAACAGTTCCCAACATAGATGCAAGTTCCTTTTTACTTATGTTAAGTTTTAATGATCCTTTGTTGTTTGTTGCCTCTATATTGTTAATTATGTAGCGAGCTAATCTTTTCTTTACGTCGCTACTAGATAATTCCTCTATGGTAGAAACAAATTCCCTTAACCTTTTTGAATAAGCAGACATAAATTTTAAGGATATTGAAGGATTGTTCTTTATTAGTTCTACAAAGTCCTTTTTAGGTATCTGTACTACCATAGAACTATCTACAGCCTTACAAGAAGCAGGATAATATTTTTTATCGAATATTGCGGCCTCTGCTATTATATCGCTAGAAGAATGAAGGTGTATTATGTGTTCTTTGCCTTCTGGGTTTATTTTATATATCTTTAGTTTACCATAAACTATCATGTAAAAAGAGTTTGCCTCATCACGTTCATTAAAAAGGATGTGGTTTTTGTTTAGTTTTTTTTGTGAACAAAAAGAAGATATAACATTTAACTCTTTTTCACTTAATGAGCTGAACAAGAAAGATTTTTTAAGGAATAAGGCAGTGTTAGTTTGCATTTTCACCTACCATTTCTTGAATATAAAGAATACAGCTCCTATCATCATTGCAAAACCAACTGCATAGTTCCACTTGAACTCTTCTTTTAAGTAGAGAACAGAAAAAAAGGCAAAAACCACCAAGGTTATTACTTCTTGTATGGTCTTTAATTGTGCGGCGGAATAATGTGAATGACCAAGTCTGTTTGCTGGTACCTGAAAGCAGTACTCAAAGAAAGCTATTCCCCAGCTAGCCAATATTACTATCCAAATTGCGTGGTGTTTGTATTTTAAATGCCCATACCATGCAAAAGTCATGAAAATATTAGAGACCAGCAGTAATAGTATTGGAAGTGTTCTAGTCATGCTTGGAAATTACCTCATTTGTAAAAAACCGTCATCATGTTTTTGACAAATAATTTTATGCTTTGTAGACTCCTATTAATGAAAAGGAAGACTAAAAAGACAAATGTGCTTTTTGTGATAGTTAAATGGATCTTGTTAATACATCTAGTGGTGTTCGGCACCAGCTTTATATGGATATTTGCTTACAAGTACGTTAATCCACAAAACACAAGTTTAATGCTGTACAGAAAGTATTATCAGCGAGTAAATAACAAGCCTGTTGTTTTTGTTCCTCTAACACAAATAAAAGCTCCTCTTAAAAGAGTCCTTATAAAGTTAGAAGATCCAAGCTTTAAATCCCATCATGGTATTGACCTTGATGCTATGGCTATGGCCTACAAAATAAATAAAAGATATGGAAAGACCTTGGTTGGAGGGAGCACCCTTACTCAGCAATTAGCAAGGACGCTGTTCCTTGTACCTAACAAGAATTATGTAAGAAAATATATGGAATTGATATTGGCTCTACAGATGGAACTTTTGTTAAGCAAGAATAGGATTATGGAACTTTACTTTAACTATGTTGAATTTGGTAAAGGGGTCTATGGGATAGGTCAGGCATCAAAGCATTATTTTAAGAGAGATATATCAAGACTTGATACTGAACAGCTTACTCAACTGTTGATAATATTGCCAAGTCCAATTAAGTACAGTCCTAAGGACATACCAAGAAAATCATTTTTCAGGAAAAGGTACAGAATACTTTCAAATGATCCTAATCTTAACAGATATGTTGACCCACAAGAAGAACAGGAACAAGAAGAGATTAGATAATTACTATTTTATCTCATAAACTATTTCGTCAGACCTTACCATGCCAAGCTTTGATCTTGCGTATACTTCCATCATCCTTGGGTTCTGTTTTATTTCACTGATCTTTGCTCTTAGGGCGTTGTTCTGTATTTCAAGTTCTTTTATGTCTTTTTTATTCTTATATATATCCCAGCGTATTTTTACTAGTTGTCTTATTCCTGTGTTTGAAAATATTGATATTAACAAAAGTAGTATGGCAAAATACCAGCCATACTTTGCCTGCATAAGCCTTTCAAGTTTTTTCCTGTCAAAAACCATATTATATGTTATAGCACTAGTCGTAAGGGAGCGAAAGATGAAAGTTGTTTTGGATGGTAAGAAAACTAGTCAGGACATACTTGAAGAAATAAAAAAAGAATCCATAAACCTTGGAATAACGCCGGGGCTTTGTGTAATAATGGTTGGGGACGATCCAGCCTCTAGTGTTTATGTTAAGAACAAAGAAAAGGCTTGTGAAAAAGTTGGTTTCTATCATAAAACATATAGGCTGATGTCAGACACAACTCAGGACCAATTATTATCCGTAATAGAAGAAGTAAAGAACGATTGTAATATACATGGGTTGATAGTTCAGCTTCCTTTACCAAAACATATTAGCGAAGAACTTATCCTTAACTCAATACCAGTAGACAAAGATGTTGATTGTTTTCATCCTTTTAATGTTGGGAATATACTTACAAAGAAAAAAACTGATGCACCGCTAAGCATAGCGCCATGTACCCCGGCGGGAGTAATGGAACTTTTGGAAAGATATAATATAGATCCAGCGGGTAAAAGAGCGGTCATAGTTGGGAGAAGTAATATAGTAGGAAAACCACTCGCTTTAATGTTGTTGAACAGGGATGCAACAGTAACTATATGTCATTCAAGGACCAAAGATCTTTCCTCTGTGGTTAAAGAGGCTGATATAGTGGTTGCAGCAGTTGGGGTAGCAAAGTTAGTTACTGCGGAGATGGTTAAAGACGGTGCTGTTGTAATAGATGTTGGTGTTAATAGAATGAGTGATGGAAAACTTTGTGGTGACGTGGACTATGAAACGTTAAAGGATAAGGCTTCTGCAATAACACCAGTACCCGGTGGCGTAGGCCCAATGACCATAGCGATGTTATTAAAGAATACTTTTAATATGGCTAAGAAGCAAAAATTTTGTAAATAAGGAGACAATAAAATGAGCACTAAAAAAACATCAATTTATGATTGTCATGTAAAACATGGCGGAAAGATCGTAGAATTTGCAGGCTGGTATTTGCCGGTAGAATTCAGTGGTCTTATAAACGAACACAATTCTGTAAGGAATAACGTCGGTATTTTTGATGTAAGCCATATGGGTGAAGTAACTGTTAAGGGTGATAGGGCAGGAGAATTCGTAAGGAATCTTGTTGCCAACGATACTAACAAACTTTATGACGGAAGAGTAATGTACACACCTATGTGTTATGAACACGGCGGTATAGTTGATGATCTTTTGGTGTATAGAGTAAATGAAAAGGAATATCTGCTTGTAATTAACGCCGCTAACATAGATAAAGATTTTGAGTGGATGAAAAAACAGAATTCATTTGGTGTAGAGTTAAAGAACGTAAGCCCAGATTATTTTCAGCTAGCTGTACAGGGACCGAATGCAAAAACAGTTGTGGAAAAATGTTTTAACATAGATCTTAACGACGTAAAATTCTTCCATTTCAAGAATACAAAGTTAAACGGTGTTAACTGTATAGTATCAAGGACTGGTTATACAGGAGAGAATGGTTTTGAAATATATGGACCATGGAACGAAGGTGGTAAATTATGGGATGCTCTTGTAGCTGCTGGCGCTGTTCCTTGTGGACTTGGTTGTAGAGACACTCTTAGGCTTGAAGCTGCTCTTATGCTCTATGGTAACGACATAACTGCAGAAACAACACCACTAGAGGCCGGCATAGATATGTTCGTTAAACTTGAGAGTGGTAATTTTGTAGGTCGTGATGCACTCTTAAAACAAAAACAAGAAGGTTTAAAAAGAAAATTAGTGGGTTTTACCCTAGAGGAAAAAGGTATCCCAAGACACGACTACTTGGTAGTTGACGGTAAAGACAACACAGTTGGTGTTGTTACAAGTGGTACTCTTTCACCAAGTTTAGGTATACCTGTTGGTTTAGCCTATATAAATACAGACAAACTTAACGATGGATCAAAGCTTTTTGTTAAAATACGCACCAAGAACATACCACTTAAACAAATGAAGCTCCCGTTCCTTAAAAAATATTAAGCAGTAAAACATAATTAAGTTAACCCTTACTTTTTAAGCTTGACTGTCGTGTCCGAACCATTCTAAGCCTCGTCTCGCTAAAATCGTGAACTCGCCTTCGGCTCAAACACCACGATTTTTTAACGCTCGTCTCGGCAAGAATGGGACCCGTCCACTCCAGAAAGCTTAAAAAGTAAGGGTTAACTTAATAACTAGTTACATATTATTGATTATGTAATTAACGCGTGATAAAGAATCCCTTGTTAAATAACAATACTGGAGGATTTGTCATGAACGTTAAATCTGATCTTTTCTACACAAAGGACCATGAATGGGTTTTAATAAATGGTGATGTCGCCGCTATGGGCATAAGTGATCATGCTCAAGGTCAGCTTGGTGATATCGTTTTTGTAGAACTTCCCGAAGTAGGTAAAACAGTAAAGATAGGTGACGCTATTGGTGTTGTGGAGAGTACAAAAGCTGTTTCAGATGTGTTTTCTGCATTAGAAGGTACTGTTACAGAGGTAAATACCGCGCTAGCAGATTCACCAGACAAGGTTAATTCTGATCCTTATGGTTCATGGATAGCAAAAATAAAATTCACAAAAAAGAGCAATGAACTTATGGATGCAAAAGCATATAGCGAATATCTAAAAGAGGAGCACCACTAATGCCTTATATCCCTCATACAAGTGAAGATATAAAATCCATGTTAGACACCATTGGCAAGAAAAGCGTTGATGAGCTTTTTTCGTCTATACCGTCTAAATATAGATTAAAAGAAGATGAGTTAAAACTTAATGCTGGCCTAAGCGAAAGCGATGCAAGGATCGCAGTTGAATCTCTTGCAGGCTCTAACAAGGTGTATAAACCAAATAAACGTTTTTTGGGAGCAGGTGCGTATTATCATTTTATACCTTCTGCAATAAACCACATAACGATGAGATCAGAATTTTACACAGCATATACACCATATCAGCCAGAGATAAGCCAAGGTACCTTACAAGCGGTTTTTGAATTCCAAACAATGATGACCCGTCTAAGTGGCCTTGATGTATCTAACGCATCAATGTACGACGGAGCTACTGCGCTTGCAGAAGCAATACTTGTTGCCTATCACTTTAAGAGGGACAAAAAGAAGTCTGTAGTAATACCAAAAAACCTTCATCCAGAATATTTATCTGTACTAAAGAACTATCTTCTTCCTTTTGGGATGAACTTAGTTGAAGCAGATATAGATAAAATAACAGGCTGTCTTAATAACGAAGAAGTAAAAAAACATCTAACAGCAGATACTTTTGCAGTGGTGGTACAATCCCCAAACTTTTTTGGTGTTGTAGAAAGGAACGCTAAAGAAATAGCAATAACAGCAAAAGAGAATGACGCTGTTCCTATAATGCTAACAATAGAGTCTAGCAGTTTAGGTATGTTCAAACCAGCAGGTGAGCTTGGTTTTGATATAGCAGTATTAGAGATACAATCTTTTGGTAACCCTGTTGCTTTTGGAGGTCCACACGCCGGTGTAATAGTTGCAAGAAAAGATTTTACACGTAATATGCCTGGTAGGATAATTGGAGAAACAAAGGACATAGATGGTAAAAGGGCTTTTGTTCTTACTCTTGCCACAAGGGAACAACATATACGAAGAGAAAAAGCTACCTCTAACATTTGTAGTAATCAGGCTTTGGTAGCACTAAGATCTTCAATATATCTAACACTTATGGGTGAAGATGGTTTAAAGGAACTTTCTAAAACCAACTATGCCTTGTCACAATACACCAAAGATTCTTTATCAAAACTTGGTATAAAGGCTATGTTTGACGCTGTCCATTATAATGAATTTGTAGTTAAGTTCGATACATCAACAATAAGGGATAAAGTATTTAATGGTCTAAGTTCAGAAGGATTTTTACCCGG
>CAYPMK010000016.1:0-15890 GCA_964411885.1 uncultured Bdellovibrionales bacterium | reverse complement strand
GAGATACAGGCTGTACGTCATTATACACATCTTTCTAATATGAACTTTGGTGTGGATAGTGGATTTTATCCATTGGGTTCATGTACAATGAAATATAACCCAAAGATAAATGAAGATATGGCAAATCTTGCAGGTTTTACAGACGTACATCCTTTTCAGAACGAACAAGAAGTGCAAGGCGCTTTAAGATTAATGTACGAGCTTGGTGAGGCTTTAAAAGAAATAAGTGGTATGAAAGGTATTACACTTATTCCTGCCGCTGGAGCACACGGAGAAAGTACTGGTATAAAACTCATAGATGCGTATCACAAGGCTCATGGTGGGTTTAGAAAAAAAATAATAATACCAGACACTGCACATGGTACTAATCCTGCTAGTTCAGCAATTGCAGGGCACGAAGTTATTGCAGTAGAAAGTAAAGGTGGAGTGCTTAAAAAAGAAGACATAGCCTCTTTGATAGATGAAGATACAGCGGCGTTAATGGTAACCAACCCAAATACGCTTGGTTTTTTCGAGAGCGATCTTGCAGAAATTGCCCAGCTTCTTCATTCAAAAGGTGCTTTATTATATTGTGATGGAGCTAATACTAACGCTTGGATGGGACAAGCAAAGTTAGGTGATATGGGCGTAGATGTTATTCAATATAACCTTCATAAAACCTTTTCTACTCCTCATGGTGGTGGTGGGCCGGGTTCTGGTCCGGTTGTGGTTTCAGATAAACTCTTGTCATATCTCCCCGTGCCTGTAGTGGTTAAGAATGCAGATAAATATGAACTTAAATATGATCTTAAAGACAGTATTGGTAGGATAAAAGGTTTTTATGGTAACTTTCTTGTATATGTAAAAGCATATACCTATATTTTGATGCTCGGAAAAGAGGGTGTTAAAAAAGTTTCAGATATGGCTGTCCTTAATGCTAACTACATAAAAGCCAGACTAAAAGGCCATTATGATCTTCCTTTTGAAGGGAACAACATGCATGAAGTTGTTTTTTCTGACAAGATACAGAACGAATTTGGCGTAAAGACCATGGATATAGCAAAAAGACTTCTTGATCATGGAATGCATCCACCAACGGTGTATTTTCCGTTGGTAGTTCATGGTGCCATAATGATAGAACCAACAGAAACAGAACCAAAAGAAGAATTGGATCGTTTCTGCGACGTAATGATAGAAATAGCTAAAGAAGCAAAACAAGATCCAAAGGTTCTACACGATGCTCCTTTGAGTACTCCAGTAAGACGCTGTGATGAGGTTGGGGCTGCAAAAACCCCTATAGTCTGCTTTAAAGACTAAAAACCTTGTTATTTTAATATGTTATGATTTATTTTATTTTTGACTTGACAAGTATAGTATCTTCTGTTATAATGAAACTAATTTAAATCAGGGGGTGCGTGAAATGAAAAAACTATTGGTGGCCTTAACAGTAAGTATAATGTTTTTTGGTTGTATGGGTGGCGGTGGGAGGTCTTTAACAGGAGCAGGAGATGGAGATGGAGCTCCTAAAGTAAATCAAGACGCTATATGCCAAGACGCTATAGCTGATATGGAAGATTCCTTTGTTGCAACAACAATAAAGGGAAAAGTGGTAAAGAGTTTTTTTGCTGAGGCAGTAGAAGCATGTGATGGTCTAAACATAGATTATATTGCTCCTATAGTAAGTCTTTTTGTCCAGAACGCAGCTACTATTAAATATTGTGAGACGAGTGTTGCTATAAAGAGTAGAATATCAGCGGCCTTAAATGATAGTGTAGAAAAGAGATTTGAAGAAATACTTACGTTCTATACAACAAATAATAGCCAATGTGTATCTACTAGTTATGATGATCTTGACGATTTTGATAATACTAACGAGGTGAGATAGTATAATTAGTAAGAGTATTAATAAAGTTATAAAATAAAAGAGAAAGGGTTTAAACCCTTTCTCTTTTATTTTAGTCTTGTACTTATCGTAAGCCCCTGTCCTATAGACACTATTGAACTGTAAAGCCTTTTGTCACTCAGTACCATTTTGTTATATTCCCTAAGATGTTGTGATATTTTTTCTGCAGTACCCTTTCTTGAGTAAAGGGTGTCGTCTGCTATTATGACTCCACCAGTACGGACCAGTCTTATACATTCTTCTAACATCACTGGGTATAGAGATTTTCTTGCGTCTTGGAACACAATGTCAAAATATCCCGTTGGGAGTTTTTTTGTTACTTCTGTTATGTCGCCCTCAAGGATCTTTATTCTTTCACTTACACCAGCTTTTTTAAAATTCATTCGTGCTTCGTCTAAAAGCGCAATGTCGTAATCTATTGTAGTTAAGAACCCATTGGTGTTTTTTAATGCTTCAGACATCCATATCCCAGAATAGCCAACACAGGTACCAAGCTCTAAGACGTTCTTTGCGTTCAGAGTTATTATAAAGGTATTTATTAACCTTGCTACTTCTGGTTCTATAAAAGACCTTGTATCTGCACGTGTTGAGCTTTGCTCTTCCATACCTCTTAATATTTCGTTATCGTAATACATATCTGTATTATTATTTCTTTGTCATTCTTGTTTCAATGAAATTCTTAGGTATCAAGAATCTTTCATACAACCTGTTAGACATATCAGTAATTATCTTGTTTTGTGCAGGGTCGTTTTGTATCACTATTTTCATTGTGTGATTATGTAAACTATAGAATAATCCAGTTAGACTAAACCCTAGTCCTATTTTAGCACTAATATTAGGATCCACTATTTTTGGTGCTGAAACTCCTAAAAAGATTAATAGGTCTTTATTCTCGTTGTTTGGATTCTCTAATAAATAATCATAGATCGGTAAATAATTGCAATTATCATATCCAAAGACCAATCTAATGTCTTTGTTATCCATTGGTTCACTTTCACCTACTTTTACTGCTAAAGATAATATGTACTCATCTAGAAGGTTTTTTAGATCGTTGGTTTGTGACCCAAGCGATCTTTGTAATTCAGTAATAAGATGCTGTTCTGTAGGTATAACTTTGCTTGCTTCGATCTTTTGGTTTAAGCCGGAGATACTTACTTTTTTATCTTTGGTGAAGATGCTGTTCTTTTTTATAGATACTAAATTAAACAACATGTTTATTTCTTTTTCATTTAACGGATCAAAAATACAGGATCCTTGCATCTTTTCTTTTGGAGTGCTTGGAGTATGATTTGTTGTTGATGTTTCTAATAGGAGATCTTCAACTTTATTTGGATCTTTTTTATAGGTATCTTCTAATATCTGTATGAATTTTGTTTGATTTACTTCATCAGAAGAAAGTTTCGAAATTGCTATTGCTAGTGTTGTTACCAATGGAAAGTTCTCTTTCCCGTTGGAATTCTTGGTAGAGATTAAATATTGTAATAGTTCTTTGGATATTTTACCTTTGTCAAAAAGATCGGCTACTGTGTTCAAAGAAACTCTTTTGTATTCTTTGAGTATGTCGTTCCACTCTATCATTATCCTGTCTATTTCTGGTCTAAGAGGGTTATCGTTAATTTCTACTTCTGTTTTTGTAAGAGGAGCTTCTTCTTGTACATTGTTTATGGTGTTTAATGTAGTTCCAAATAATTCTTCTATTGTTGGTATTTTGTTTAATTTTCGTATTTGTCCTTCCCAGCTAGTTATTAAGTCTTTATCACTCAATATAGCACCTATATTAAGCATTAACTCGGATGGTATAGTTGTATTATTAGGAGAAAGTATTGCTTTACCCAGTGTTTGTCTTACATCGTTATCTATTTCGTTATTGTTCAAAAGATTTATGGTCATATTCCATATTTCCCTAGGTATTTCTGCATCTGAATATATTAAAGAAGTCACGGTGCTGCACAACGCACAAAAGTTATTATTCTCATATTCAGCCAGCATAAGTGTATAAAGTTGAGACCATGATTCTGGAGTAATATTGCTAAAGGTGCTCAGTTTGTTTGTTACTCTATCGCTTACATTTATATTAAGTTGTTTTGCTAAATTTAAAAAATCAAATAGAGGATCTTTATTATTGTCACCTAATATAGGTACAACGATATCTTTATATTGCTCTTTTGCTACCTCTATTTCCACAAGCTCGGTTTGATTTCCTTTTATTTCTTTATCATCTTTTTTTCCTTCTACAGGTATTTGATTTGCCCCTGCTAAAGGAGTTGGCTTTTTTGGTGGTGTATTTACTGGTTCAAGAACAGCGGCTTCCCCGTCAGTTGTTCCGGGCTGTTTAGGAGTATTATTTGATTTGTTAAAATCCATAGAAATTCTAGGACCTACATTTTCTTCGCCACTTGTTACATCAAACATATCTTTAGTATTAACATCTTCTGGAGACATTATAATATCAGTATCACTAAAATAACTTAGTGTTGTTGGATTAATATCGAATTTTGAATTAGTTTCTGCGTCAGTAAAGGCTCTGTTATATAGATGGTAAAATAGCTCAGACTCCTCCAAAAGTGAAAGTTGATCTATTAATTCGTTATCAGGAACACCTCTGTGGTTTTCAAAGAAGTATCTATATAATATATCTAGTTCTTTTGGTTCCATTTGGTCGAATCTAACATCAGTGTTTATTATCCTTTCAAATATTATGTTAGCTTCATTTATTAATTCTTCTATGCTTAAGGTTTTTGCCTCATCGACCGGACTTACTTCATCTACTTCACTTGCTCCACTAGTTTCAGGCTCGTTTTCAGTTATATTCTGATGCCATTTCCAGCCGGGTATTGATTCTAATTTTTTGATTCGTTCCTCAGATAATTTCCCGTTTTTGTATGTTGATCTTTGAACTATCAACCATGTTCCAAGATTATAACTTTTGCCTGTCTCATCAGTTACCGGATGATCAACAAGAGGTAGAGTCCCGTTTTCTGATATATACTTTAGAACAAGGTCGTATTGTTTATTCCAAGAAGCGTTGTTCTTGTCTTGCCAAGTGAACCCAGGGATGCTTTCAAGTTTTTCTATTTTGTCTTTAGATAGGGTGTTTTTCCTGTATTTGTTTTTCTGAGTAGATAACCATAACCCCAAACTAATAATGTGACCATTTTTATTTGTGACTTTTGTTTCTAAAAGAGGTTCTTCTTTTTTTTCAGCCATATAATTCTTTGTTAGCTCAAAATTGTCATTCCATGTTTTATCTCTTATGTCCCAGGACCAGCCTTCTAATGCTTCTAGTTTTTTTATTCTATAATCATCAATTTTACCCCTTCCTATTCCGTTGTAGGAACTTTTTTGAGTTCTTACCCAACTACCTATGTGTACAATGTTACCATCACTATCTGTTGTGATAGTAAGTGCGGTAGGTAGTTTTTTATTATCCTTTATATATTTAGCCAAAAGTTCATAGTTTTTTTCCCATTGGACATCGTATTCATTATGCTCTGCAGGGACTTGACCATCATTGAACTTATCATCCATATGTGGAGTTGGTTGAGGTTCCACGTTTTCTATATTGTTGTTTCTTAAATAATCTTTTTCTCTGTCTTTTAATATGTTGAGCAGTGATTGTACTTCTTTTGGTTTTTCAGGACCAACAAATTTTTTATAATCAGAATGTAATAGTATCCATTTGTTATTCTTCGCATCATATAAAAAGTATACCCTTGGGTTTGTTGATGATTTTTTCCCTGCTTCTTTAGGCAGCGGAGCTCTGCTTCTAAACTTATAGATATTGTGTAGGTCTGGGGCCGCATTGTTTGAAAAATATGAAAAGTTTATGCCAGTATTTTTTTGTATTGTGAGATTATCCACTCCGTCCTCTAGCATCTTTATTATATCTTTGTATGTCTTGTTATATTTAAGTAATAGATTGTGTATATCTAGCTCATCTTTAGGTAGGTGTGTTGGTATTATTAAATTGGTCTCTTTTCTTATGTCTATGTTATTGTCTGTTTTTGCACCTTGAACAGGAGTTTCATCCTCTAAAGAAATTTGAATTGGTCTTTTTCCTAAAGGTTTATAATTTTGTAGTATGTTATTTATTTTTTCCTCTATAATAGGTAAATTATCTGCCATTTCTGGACAGTTGCTGTAACACTTGTTTATAAGGTCCATGACCTTGTCTTGTTTTTTATTTAGCTTCTCACAAAATTTTACAAAACGTATGTTTGAGTCATGTGATCCGTTAAAGATAGCTCTTATAGTGGCTAATCCATACTCTTTTCCTAATAGAATATATCTTACCGATAATTGCTCTGGAGTTATATTTAGCATTCTAAAATCATATATACCCTTACCGTTAAATCTTATGTCCATCTTTTCACAGATATCAACTTCTAGCTGGTATCTTTTTCTTAGCAATTCCTGTTCTTTGGTGGTTTTGTTATTCCACTCAAAGCCATCTATTATTATAGCGTGGTCAAATCCTTTATACTTTATCGTTATTGTTTGAAGTTTGCCGTCTTTGTTGCTACTAGAAGATGCAGGTTTTGGATCTTTGTCTGCTATAGCAAAAGGTGTGCTTATTAAAGCGATAAGAAAAAATACTACCAGTTTTTTGAACATAAAAATGGCCCTCCATGCATAGTGGCACAAGGTCTTTTAATGCAAGTTTAATGCCCAGAGTCTTTGTGTTTGATATTATTAGATTTATTTAGTGTATTGGTGTTTTTATTTGTTAAAATTAGTGTGTGAACATCTTGTTGGCTGTAAATAATGTGGACACTGCATACCCTATATGTTAGTAGTAGTGCCAACTAAAACACACGACTTTTACTTTCGTCCATGGTGTCTGTCTTTTAGGTTCAAAAAAGATAGTTCGGGCGGCTAAAAAAAGTAGGGTCGGAGGTTAAACCTAAAGGAGGATATTAAACCTATGAACCAAGTTACTATGAAAGACCTTTTAAGTGCAGGTGTGCACTTTGGTCACCAAACAAGCAAGTGGAACCCTAAAATGAAACCCTACATTTTTGGAGCAAGGAACGGTATTTACATCGTCGATCTTCAGAAAACAGTAAAGATGGCTCAAAAGGCCTTTGAGTACATTAGGGACGAAGTTTCCAGCGGAAAACAAGTGATCTTTGTTGGAACAAAAACTCAGGCTAAAGACGTTATTAAAGAAGAAGCTCAACGTTGTGGTGCATACTACATCACTAACAGATGGTTGGGCGGATTACTAACTAACTTTAAGACCATAAGACGTGGAATAGAAAGGCTTGAAGAAATAGAAAAAATGAAAACAGACGGTGTTTTTGATCTTTTGAGCAAGAAAGAAGTTTCTAAACTTGAAAAGGAAAAAACAAAATTAGAAGAATCATTCTCTGGTATAAGGAGCATGAAAAAACTTCCAGAACTAATGTTCGTGGTAGATCCAAATAGTGAAGCAATTGCTGTTAGCGAAGCAAGAAAACTAGGTATTCCTATCGTGGCACTTGTTGATACTAATTGTGATCCAGACCCTATTAATTACATAATACCAGGTAACGACGATGCAATAAAATCAATAAAACTTTTTGCTACCTACGCTTCAGAAGCTGTTGCAGAAGGAAAAGCTATGTTCGAAGAAAAAGTTCGTGCAGGAGAAATAGAACTAGGTTCTGATTCAGAAGAAGAAAGTTCTTTTAAGACAGACGATAAAGAGCAAGAACAAGCTGATGGCGTTGTAGTAGAAAAGATACGTAAAATAGACAGAAAACCAGAACAGCAGGAGGGGGAATAAGTCATGGCTGATGTAAATAGCGAGTTAGTAAAACAATTAAGAGAAAAAACAGGCGCCGGAATGATGGATTGCAAAAAAGCGCTAGTGGATTCTAAGGGTGATCTTGAAAAAGCATTAGTGTTCTTGAGAGAAAAAGGACTTGCTTCTGCAGAAAAGAAAAGCTCTAGAGCAACAAAAGAAGGTGTTGTAAGTTCTTATATACACGGCAACGGTAGAATAGGTGTTATGATAGAAGTTAATTGTGAAACAGACTTTGTTGCTAAGAACGAAAAGTTCCAAAGTTTTGTTAAGGACATAGCAATGCACATTGCCGCTATGAATCCAAAGTACATAAAAGAAGAAGATGTTCCTGCAGAAGTTAAAGCTTCTGAAATCGAAATATACAAAAAGCAAATAGAGGGTAGCGGAAAGCCTGCTAACGTAATAGAAAAGATAGTAGAAGGTAAGTTCAAGAAATACTGTGAAGAGTTCTGCCTTTTGAATCAGGCTTATGTAAAGAACCCAGACCTTAAAATTCAGGATTACGTAAAAGAGAACATCTCTGTAATTGGAGAGAACATAAGTATTAAAAGATTTGTAAGATGGCAGTTGGGTGAATAACCATGGCAGAAAGGAAAAAATATAAAAGAGTCCTTTTAAAACTTAGTGGCGAAGCTCTTAAGGGCGACGGTGAGTATGGCATTTGTCCAGAAACTATAAACAACATTGCAAAACAAGTGGCAGAAGTTAAGTCTTTGGGAATTGAGATCTGTCTTGTGATAGGCGGAGGCAATATCTTTAGAGGTATTGCAGGTGCTACTAAGGGAATGGACCGCTCTAATGCAGATTATATGGGAATGCTTGCGACCATAATGAACGCAATAGCAATGCAAGATGCACTAGAGAACATTGGTGTCCACACAAGGATACTTAGCGCTATAGAAGTTAAAGAAGTTTGTGAATCATACATAAGAAGAAGAGCCATAAGACATTTAGAGAAAGGAAGAGTAGTTATATTCGCTGGAGGAACAGGTAACCCATATTTTACTACAGATACAGCGGCATGTCTTAGAGCAATGGAAGCTGATTGTGAAGTAATACTCAAAGCAACTAACGTCGACGGTGTTTATGACAGCGACCCAAGAAAGAATAAAGAAGCAAAGTTCTTTGATAAACTAACTTACCTTGAAGTTCTTAATCAGGGACTAAAGGTTATGGATGCAACAGCAGTATCACTTTGCATGGATAATGGACTTCCGATGATAGTTTTTAACCTTAAAAAAGAAGGTAATATAAAAAAGGTCATCATGGGTGAGAAAATAGGAACTATGGTAGATTAAATAGAGGGGGGACGACATGGAAGCAATTTATAAAGACACAAAAGATAAAATGGAAAAAGCAGTAATCAGTCTTAAACAGGAGTTCTCTAGGCTAAGGACTGGCAGAGCAACACCTGCTCTTTTAGACGGTGTAAGAGTAGAATACTACGGTTCTCTTACTCCACTAAATCAGGTGGCTAACGTTTCTGTTCCAGATCCAAAAATGATAGTTATACAGCCATGGGACCAAAATGCTTTAACAGCAATAGAAAAAGCTATCATAAAAACAGACCTTGGTCTTAATCCACAAACAGATGGAAAGATAATCAGGGTGCCTATCCCTTCATTGACCGACGAAAGAAGAAAAGACCTTGTTAAACTCGTAAAAAAACAGGGAGAAGATTCTAAGGTGTCTATAAGGAACATAAGAAGACAAGCTAACGAATCAATAAAGGGAAAAGAAAAAGATAAATCCATCAGCGAAGATGATAGTAAAAAGGCGCAAGACAATATACAAAAACAAACAGACGAATATATAACTCAAATAGACAAAATAATGCAGTCAAAGGAAAAGGAAATACTGGAAGGGTGAAGCATCCCCTGTTGAACACAACACTACCTTCTGGTCTTAAGCATATTGCCGTCATAATGGACGGTAATGGTCGCTGGGCACAACAACGTGGAAAAGACCGCATTTTTGGTCATCGTCAGGGTGCAGAAGCTGTACGAAAAATAGTAAAGAACTGTTCAGACCTTGGTGTAGGGGTGCTTTCTCTGTTTGCGTTCAGTACAGAGAATTGGGATAGACCCACCGACGAAGTTAATGCCTTAATGAACTATTTTGAGGATTTCCTTAAAAAAGAAAGAAAAGGCATTTTTGAACAGAACATGAAATTCGTTGTAACAGGACAAATAGAAAGACTTCCAAAAAAAGTAAAAGAACTTGCAGTTTCTTTAATGCAGGATTCCTCCTCTAATACCGGCATGGTACTTAACCTTGCTGTGTCTTATGGTGGAAGACAAGACATCCTTAACGCAGTTGGCGGTATATTGAACGATATTGAACAAGGAAAATTGTCAAAAGACGCATTGAACATTGAGGTGTTTAGTTCGTATCTATGGACCAAAGATCTGCCAGATCCAGACCTCTTGATACGTACTAGTGGAGAACTAAGAATAAGTAATTTTATGATTTGGCAAATGGCGTACACAGAGATATATGTTACAGAAGTACTTTGGCCGGACTTTGATGAGGCTGAATTAGAAAAAGCAATAAACGCTTTCTCTAACAGGAAAAGAAGGTTCGGAAAGGTTGGTGAATGATGTTAAAAAAAAGAGTGATCTCTGCATTAATAGCAATAGGTGTTGGCGCACCATTCATTATTTTTGCAGGAAAATTTGCTATCTATCTATTTACGCTCATCATACATGCCGCATGTCTTTATGAGTACTACAACATGACCATGGGCAAAGACAGCCCAAAAGAATTAAGACTTTCTGGTGTTTTTGCCGGTATCGCTGTTCTTTTCATCTATATCTTTTTTGGTAAAGCGGCGTTCATATCAGCATTAACCATAACCGTAATAGCTTATGCTGTTTACTTTCTAATAAGGATGGACAAAAATTTAGATGAACTTACTCCAAAGAACAATTCACAGGTCGGCAAGGTAATAACAGATCTTTCTTTAATAGTTTTTGGTATATTTTTCTTCTCGCTCTTACTTAGTTACATTCCTTTATTAAGGGATTCATATGATGGTCTTAAGTGGGTAATAATGTTGATGGCGGTAGTGTGGCTTGGAGACACTGGCGCTTTCTTTACAGGCAGTAAGTACGGTAAAAGAAAATTGTATCCAAAAATAAGCCCTAATAAATCACTCGAAGGTGCTTTTGGCGGGATAATATTCAGCATAGTTGCCGCTGTGTTGTGCAAATGGATCTTTTTTTGGTCTTTAGATTATGTTGATTGTATAGTGCTTGGTACAATAGGCGCTGTGTTTGGACAAGTAGGAGATCTTGTAGAATCTATGTTCAAAAGAGCAGTTGCTGTAAAAGATTCAGGTTCTGTTATGCCCGGGCATGGAGGCGTTTTGGACAGGTTTGACGGCATAATATTTGCCGCACCGTTCTTTTATTTTTATGTTAGCATGTTCTTTTAAGAAATATTGATCATGAAAAAGATAGCAATATTAGGATCAACAGGCTCAATAGGTGTTACGAGTTGTGACGTAATAAGGGTTAACAAGGACCATTTTAAAGTTGTACTCTTAACTGCTAATACAAATTATGAACTACTGGCAAAACAGGCCAATGAATTCAGACCCGCTTGTCTTTATATATCCTCTAAAGAACTATTACAAAAACTTACAACACAATTACAATATGCACCAAAGATATTCTGTGGTGACACTGGATTATTAGATGCTGTTTGTGAGTGTGGGGCAAACATCCTTTTGAACGCCTTAGTTGGTTCTTTGGGTCTTTTACCAACATTAAAGGCAATAGAACTTTCTATGGATGTAGCACTTGCTAATAAAGAAAGCTTAGTTCTTGGTGGTGATATAGTAACCTCGTCGGCAAAGAGCAAGGGTATAAAAATATTACCAGTTGACAGCGAACATAATGCTATCTTCCAATGTTTGCAGGGGAACCTACAAAGACCATTAAAAAAAATAATACTAACTGCATCTGGTGGTCCTTTTCTTAGAACACCATTAAAAGAACTAGCTTCTGTAACACCAGAGCAAGCACTTAAACATCCAACTTGGGGTATGGGTAAAAAGATAAGTATAGATTCTGCAACAATGGTTAATAAGGGGCTAGAGATAATAGAGGCTAAATGGCTTTTTGATATACCTGCAACAATGATAGACGTTCTTATACATCCACAAAGTATCGTACACGGAATGGTAGAATTTAACGACGGGTCTTTGCTGTCTATGTTGGGTCCAACATCTATGAGCGTGCCAATAGCACATGCCTTGTTCTATCCGAACAGCGAATATAAGAGTTTAGGGCAAACACTTGATATGAGTAAAGGCCTTAACCTTGAGTTTATAAGTCCAGACGAAGAAAGGTTCTCATTACTTGCTATAGCAAAACATGTTGCACAAGAACTTGGTACTAAACCAGCGGTCTTTAATGCCGTTAATGAAGTTGCGGTAAAGTCTTTTATAGACGGTAAAATACGTTTTATAGATATTCATTCTGTGGTTGAAAAGGTATTATCGTTACATACTAATTCAAAAAAATATGATCTTAAAACCTTACTAGAGGTTGATGGCTGGGCAAGGAACAAAGCAGAGGAATTCATAAGGGGGATTAAATGATATATATTGTTGCTTTTATACTATTACTTGGCGTTCTAGTTCTTGCACATGAACTTGGGCATTTTCTTGCAGGAAGGTTGATGAAAGTTAAAATAGAGGCTTTCTCTATTGGCTTTGGAAAACCAATACTAAGAAAAAAAGTTGGAGATACTGAATATAGGCTCTCAATAGTTCCTTTAGGTGGTTATGTAAAATTTTACGGGGACGATCCAAAATCAGATAAACCAATACCACAAGAAATGACCCCATATCTTTTTAACAATCAGAAAGTTTGGAAGCGTGCCTTTATAGTTTTTTCAGGACCTTTAGCCAACTTCTTACTGGCTGTGCTAGTTTTTTGTACGGTGTATTTTATTGGTGAACCAAATGTTTCTACAAAACTTGGTTATGTAGAAAAAACCTCTGTTGCTTTTGATAGTGGCTTAAGGGAGGGGGATGTAATAGAAGCTGTTAATGGTACAAAAGTCCAAACATGGACAGAAATGGATGAGCTTGTATCTACAAAAAAAGACTCTGTACTCTTGAGCGTTAAGAGGGATGAAAAGAATATAGAAGTTAAAGTTCCACTTAATAACCTCATAGCAAAGAACAGGTACGGAGAAACCGTTCATAAAGAACAGATACAAGGTATATCTCCATTCAAAAGGTCTTCTCTTATAGGTGTTGATAACTCAAAAAATAGTATTGCATACGCCCAAGGACTTAGGACGGGCGACCTTGTTTATAAGATAAATACAACAGAAGTTAATTCTTGGGATGAAATGCAAAAAGCGCTTATAGATAATAAAAAAGACGCAACTATATACGTTAAAAGAGCAGAAAAAAAAGGTGCTAAACCAAAAGAATTAGAATTATTAGTTAAAGACACCGGTAAACTAGTGCTTAAGCCTGCAGAACTTTTTATATCTGGTTTTGTTGGTGAGGATAGTCCAGCCTCTAAAGCAGGTATGCAAGTTGGGGACATGATATATGCTGTTAACAATAAACAAGTTTTAAGTTTTCAATCACTACAACAATTAGTAGATATTGCAGGCAGGAACTCAGAATCTCTTAATGTTACAGTGTTAAGAGCAGGAAAACTAATAGAGCTTGATATAACCCCGGCACTTCATGATCTTAAGGACGAAGAACTGGGACAAAAAGAAAAACGATATCTTCTTGGTGTGGAAACTAATTATTATCCCGGCCCAGTAGATCAAACAAAGATAATAATAAGGAATCCAATTCAATTAATATGGGCGGGTATAGAAAAAACTGCTTTCTGGGTATGGATAACAGCAGTTGGGCTAGTAAAACTATTAACAGGTGCTGTGTCTTTTAAGGCTGTTGGTGGTCCACTCATGATAGGTAAAGTAGCTGGAGATAGTCTTATGATGGGCTTTGTTTATTTCTTTAGGATAATGGCTGTAATAAGCATTAACCTTGGAGTAATAAAC
The DNA here is from genome assembly GCA_964411885.1 of uncultured Bdellovibrionales bacterium. Lineage (GTDB taxonomy): Bacteria > Bdellovibrionota > JAFGOL01 > JAFGOL01 > JAFGOL01 > JAKLHL01. The sequence continues at coordinate 2,178 of CAYPMK010000016.1, read as the reverse complement.
TTATTCCCAATACCAGTGCTTGATGGTGGCCACTTGGTACTATATTCCATAGAGGCTATTCGTAGAAAACCACTAAAAGAAAGACATATAGAGATAGTACAACAAGTTGGTTTTTATCTTCTAATAGGTCTAATAGTGCTTTCCTTTTATAACGATATAATAAGATTTGGTTCTGCACTCTTGGGTCTTGGTGGTAAATGAAAAATTTCGTACTACTAATAGATACGTCTACCAAAGTTGGCATGTGTGCTTTGGCAGAAAAACTTAACTACGACTATAAAGTAGTAGCTCAAGAATACGTTAGCGCAGAACTCTCTCATTCAGAGAAAATGTTTAACGCCATTAAAGATATCATAGATAATAACAATATAAATTTTGAAGACATAAAACAGCTTGTCTATTGTTCTGGGCCGGGTTCTTTTACTGGACTAAGGATATCTTATAGCGCCATAAAAGGTTTTTTTGTTGCAAAGGGAATACAACATAAAGGCGTTTCTACGCTCAAAGCACTCGTAAAAAGTTACGAGGGTGACACCAAGGACAAGATTATTTGTGCGGTTATTAAATCTGGCAAAGAAGATGTTTTTGCATACGCAGAGCTTAACGGTAAGGAATTAATAAAAGAGGCCTGCTATCCTGTTCAAGATATTATTAAAGAAAAAAACTTTCTATGTGTTGGCGATGCACCTTTCTGCAAAGACTTAAAGGTTAGCGCCAGGGGTATGCTTTCTGTGTTGGAAGAAGCTCCTCTTGATGGTATAAATTATCTAAAGGCGTCTTACGCAGAAAAACGGAGGACTAGCTAATGTCTAAAAGGGCACTTACCGGGATAAAACCAACCGGTATACTCCATATAGGTAACTATCTTGGTTCAATAAGACCAGCATTCAAACTTGCAAGCTCTGGTTATGATGCTTTTTATTTTATAGCTAATTACCACGCTATTACTACCCTGCACAACAAACAAGAACTAGAAAAACTTACCTACGAACATACTGCGGCATGGTTAGCTTTCGGCGCACAAGAACAGAACATTACCCTATACCTGCAATCAGACATACCAGAAATATTCGAACTTGCTTGGATACTTTCTTGTTTTTCCACGAAAGGACTATTAGAAAGAGCGCACGCATATAAAGACGCTGTAGCTAGGGGTGATAAGGTCATCAACCACGGTCTTTTTTCTTACCCCGTACTCATGGCCGCAGATATAATTTGTTTTGATGCAGACTTTGTACCCGTCGGAAAAGATCAAAAACAACACGTAGAGATAGCAAGAGATATAGCAGGGACATTCAATAACACTTTTGGAAAACCTGTGCTTAAACAACCACAGCCACTAATACAAGATGACGTAATGGTAGTGCCCGGCCTTGATGGTCAAAAAATGTCTAAAAGCTACAATAATGTTATCCCAGTATTTGCCAGCCCAGACGAAATAAGAAAACTTACAGCAAGAATAAAAACAGATTCATCCAGTGTAGAAGCACCGAAGGATCCAGATAAATGCACTATATATAACCTCTATAAACTGTTCGCTACAGAGGCTGATGCACAAGCACTAAAGCAAAAATATCTTGCAGGTGGCATGAGCTGGAAAGAAGCAAAAGACCTTTTGGCAGAAGCACTTATTAAACAGTTTGAAAAACCAAGACAAAGATACAATGAGATAATAAAGGACACAGACGGTATAAAGGCTGTTCTTAAGCAGAATGCCCAAAAAGCAAGGGTGGTCGCTGAAGCAACCTTGACAAGAGTAAGAAACGTGGTAGGTATAGTCTGATTTTTTTTATGTTGCCCAGGTGGTGGAATTGGTAGACACACCATCTTGAGGGGGTGGCGCTTTTAGCATGCTGGTTCGAGTCCAGTCCTGGGCACCAATAAAAAATAATTCTATAATTTCAAATAGTTACAAGCTAGATTTTTGTAGCTGGGGCTAAAATTTTTTGTTATAGATTATAACAAAGTTTGAAAATCCATAAAAGCTGATTAAAATGCTGTTCATAATTTTTTTGTATCGCCGTTGTTGAAAAACTTGCGCTGGGGGGGGGCAGATGTGGTATAATACCCCAATCTTAGTTTAACAGGAGGGCTGGTTATGGGTTTAAGGAATTTTTTGTTTCTATTTTTAGTACTTTTTTTGAGCACACCTTTACTTTATGCAGATCACATGAGGCC
>CAYPMK010000015.1:0-32729 GCA_964411885.1 uncultured Bdellovibrionales bacterium | reverse complement strand
GGAGCTGGAATAGATTATTCAACAGCATTGGCAAAAGGAGTTTGGTACTACAATCTACTCGCTGGACCAGAAGTAAAAGTAGATATGCCATATTCCTACTTTAAATTTGGTTTTGGCTACAACTATTGGAAAGTGAAAGGATTAAGCTCTGTTGGTGCTGTCGGTGTTAAAGTAAGTGCAGGTGTTTTATTTGAAATAACAGATACGACTAAATTGGGCTTAGATATAAGTCTTGCCTACAAGGTAACCAAGGGAAAGGTTAGCGTCTTCAGCATCGGACCAATTATCTCGTCTGATATTTAATAAATATATATTTTAGGACGCTCTCGGAGCGACAGCTTAAGCCGACCGTACAGGGAGGGTTAAGATGGAGTGAGAGACTCAGTTGCCCTATGGATATCAGGCTCCATAGGGACAACGTGTCCTAAAATATATATTTATTAAATATCAAATTATCAATATGTTAGTGAAGAGGTTTAATAATCTATGTTATTTAAGATATTCAGATATCTTTCTGCTCACACCGTCTACGTCTAGTCCTTTTTGTTTTGCAACCACCTCACCCGGAGCAGAAGTTCCAAACTCATCTATACCAATGTTGAGCGAATCTTTTCCACAGATAGCCTTCCACAACATTGTGCTCCCAGCCTCTATACTCACAGCAGGAATATTTTTTGGTACTAAGTTTTCTTTGTAACTGGCTTCTTGCTCCATGAAAAGTTCAAGACTCGGTACAGATATTATTCTCATCCAAGATTCTGCATTCATGTTTTTTCTTGCACTAACAGCTAAAGGAACTTCACTACCAGAAGCAAGTACCACACATTTTAACACACCTGTTTCTTTCTCCAGAACATATGCACCTTTTCGTATACCTTTTTGCACTTCATTTACATCTTTATTAGCAACTTGCTCCAAATTCTGTCTTGTTAGAACAAGGCTAGTCGGTCCATTTTTTCTTTCAAGTGCCATAAGCCATGCTTCTATGGTCTCTAGTTCGCCACATGGTCTTAACACTCTTAAACCCGGTATAAGTCTTAAAGAACTCAACTGCTCTATAGGCTGATGCGTAGGTCCATCTTCTCCAACATAGATGCTGTCATGAGTAAAAACATATACAACCTGTTGTTCCATTAAAGAACTAAGTCTTATGCTGTTCTTCATGTAATCAGAAAATATCAAGAACGTAGAGGCAAAAGGAACAAAACCACCGTGCAATGCAAGACCGTTAGATATTGCACCCATTGCATGTTCCCTAACACCATAATGTATGTTCTTGCCAGAAAAATCATCATACTTTATAGACGTAGAATCATTTATTGTGGTCTTATTAGAAGGCCCAAGATCTGCAGATCCGCCAACAAAACCAGATAAGTGTTTTGCTATTACCTGCATACATCTTCCTGAACTACTTCTTGTTGCCTCTGCTTTACCTGCAACAAGAGCACGGAGTTCCTTATATAAAGATTCTGAAATATCTACGTCGACATTAAGGTCTTTAAAAGTTTGTTTGAATTTTTTTTGCCATTCATCATATTCTTTTTTCATCTCAAGATTTTTTTCGTTAGTGAATTCATAGACCTCTTTTGGTATACAAAATTGATCACAACACCAAGAAAGATTATCTCTCAAACATTTTAATTCTTCTGCTCCAAGCGGTTCTCCATGAGAAGAACTTTTGCCTTGTTTTTTGTTAGCACCCTTCCCTATCACCGTCTTAGCAACTATTAGCGTAGGAGAACCTTTATGAGAATTAGCTGTATTAAGTGCTCCAATAATTTGAGTATGATCAAAACCATCTATTTCAATAACGTTCCAATTCATTGCTCTAAATTTAGAGGCTGTATCTTCGTTCATAGTAATATTAGTTGGACCTTCTATAGAAACATCATTTTTATCATATATGTATATGATGTTATCAAGACCAAGGTTGCCTGCAAAAGAAGCAGCCTCACTTGAAATACCTTCCATGATGTCGCCATCACTTACTATTGCATATACCTTTGTATTAAAAAGTCCTGTATTGCCCGTACGAGCTTCTAGCATTTTTCTTGCCATTGCAAAACCAACACCGTTGGCAAAACCTTGGCCTAAAGGTCCAGTGGTCGTTTCAACACCTTTCGTGATGCCATATTCTGGATGTCCCGGTGTTTTTGATCCAAGTTGCCTAAAATTCTTGATATCGTCTATACTAAGATCAAAACCATAAAGGTGTAGCAAGGAATACTGCAACATAGAGGCATGACCTGCAGAGAGGATAAATATATCTCTTCCCATCCATCGAGTATCTTTTGGGTTGAATCTTAAAAAGTAATGCCAAAGTATAAAAGCAAGATCTGCACAACCAAGAGGCATCCCGGGATGTCCAGATTTGGCTTTTTCCACGGCTTCTGCTGAAAGCATCCTAATGGCCTTTATGCAATTATCTACTTTTGCACTGTCATACTTAAGATTCACGTCAACCTCCAAAGAATAATTATATACGTTGTTTAGCAAATGGCTTTGCATGAGTCAATAAAACCATTGAAAATAGAACAAAAGTTAATTATTATGCTTATATGGCTATGGGGCAAAAATATGATGCCGATCTAGATCGTTATCTAAAAGAATATCAATCAAATCCTCGTTCAAGGATATTTGCTCCTTTAGCAGAGGCCTATAGAAAAAGTGGCCTTGTAGATGAAGCCATCGATATTTGCAAAGAAGGACTTGAATATCACCCAAATTTCGTAAGTGGAATGGTCGCTCTTGCAAGATGTTATTTTGATAAAGCACAGTATACAGCTGCAATAAAAGAGTTAGAAAAAGTAGTTTCTGATGTACCAGATAATTTTTTAGCTCAAAAATTATTAGCAGAATCATATAGTCTTATAGGCGACGCACAGAATGCACTCAAATCATATAAGATGGTCCTGTTCCTTAACCCAAGAGATGAGGAAGTAAAAAGTATTGTGGCAGGAATGGAATCAAACTCTAATCGCCCATCAAGTGATACTGTAGCAGAAATATTAGGAACAAATCTTGTTAAAGAAAAACAAGAAGAAATAGAACTTCCTCCATTAATAACTAACGATATTCCAAAATTCGATCTCAGGAACGAGTTAGTTGATGATCTTGTTAATAATTCAGAACTCGGTTTTGAAGAAAGACCAGCTTCTCAAGCTTTTAACGTGATAGGAGAAGAAGAGCAAGAGAAAGTACTTACAGATATTGGAACTAGCACCATGGGAGAACTACTTGAAAAACAAGGTCACAAAGAAAAAGCATTAGAGGTGTATAAACGTATATATGAAAAAACAATGGACCCGACAATAAAAGAAAAAATAAAATTATTAGAAACATCGTTGGGAATAAAAGGTTTTAACGATGAAACTTCACAAAAAGAAGAACTTCCTAACGACATTTATTTTGATGCTGTTTCTGAACCAGATGACCAAGAAGAAGAAAAAGAAATATCGCCTAATATAATAGTTTATGGGCCAGAACCTATTGAAGAGAACAAAAAGGATGAAGCTTGGATATCTGCACCACAAGACGCTCGCCTTAAAATGCTACAAGACCTGCTAGACGGTTTTCAGCGTTATAAAAAATCCTCTATATCTTAGAACTTTCGTCTTTCTTTATGCTTGCCTTTAGGAATATCAAAAGTTCTGATTTCATTTCTCTAGATTCTTCTTTTCCAAAGAACCAACCAACTATAGGGATCTTCCTTATTAAAGGAACACCAGCTCCAGATTCTCCTGTATCTACAGAGTAAAGTCCTCCGATCACGGCAGTATCACCGTCCCTCAACATTATTTGGGAAGCGGCTCTTCTTACTCCTACTCCCGGAGGCATTTTTCTGGAAGTTCTGTTCATATAATCTGCAAACTCTCTTTTAACATCTACATCGAGTATGATCTCTCCATTCTCTGTCACTTTAGGTGTAACATTCATTGCAACCTGTATGTTCTCAAATTCTATTTTATCTGAGGTTTCTCCAGAAGCTGTAGAGACTGTAGTTTTATATGCAACCTGAGTACCCTGTATTATGTTGGCTGTTGTCCTGTCTATAGCAGATATTTTTGGTGAAGATACTATCTTAACTTCACCGTTAACAGACGCTATCCCTAGAGTTGCACTTATATTACCCATACCACTTATATTCTTAAAACCAATATCACCACTATCTGTTGCCCAAGAAAATCCCATAGCTCGTATCCAAGAATCACTAGCTTCTATTATATTGGCCTCTATCGCTACCTGCATTGGCTTGGTGTCTATGGACCTTAACATCTTGTCTGCTTTTAATATAACACTCTCTATATCATGAATAACAACAGTCTTTGCATCCTTGTCTACGGCAACTTTTCCTCTATTAGAGAGTAGTGCTGTTATCTTTTGTTCAGCCTCTGGTGCATTTATATAATTTAATCTTGCAACCATTATCCTTAAAGGCTCAAGTTGATTATGTGCATCAAGAGCCTCTGCTGCCATCTTTCTTTCGTCCCTGAGATCTGAAAGTGGAGCAACCCTTATAACAGAACCCTGCATAACATAACCAAGTTGTGCATTTTGTAGTACTACACTAAGGGCTTGATCCCATGGAACACTTTTTAAACTAACATCCACAGTCCCCTTAACATTACCAGATACTACTATGTTTATTCCACCTACTTCTTGTATCATTCTTAATACATCAAGTATGTTCGCATTAGCTACTTCTAAAGACATTCTTCTACCATAGAATGTAGTTGGTTTAGCTAGGTAATCCTCAAAACTAACTCTCGAAAGTTGTCTTGCGGCCTGTAAATTATTAGCAGAGCCAATAGCCACATCTGATGAATCTGCATATTCATAAGTATTTATAGTTTCTGTTGGCACAGATACCAATACTTTATTCCCTTTCTGTGCAAGCTGAGCTTGAACAGGATCATTCATCTGAACAACTACTCGTACGGTCTTATAAGGGCCTTTAAGTTCATATGGAGTTACAGAACTTATCACACCTTCTGACGAGGCTGTGTTTACTGATTTTTGTGCCTTTGAAGAAAGTTTTGCATTAGGTATATCAAGTATAACTTGATTATATCCCTTTGGAGCATCTTTCTGTGTATATTTAACTGCTCTATCAGAAACGATAGAAACTTGGACTTTATCTCCAAATTTTTCTACCTTTATATCCTCTATGGTAGAGGATTTACCCATATCATTCTCAACTATGAACTGTTCTTCTAAAGCAGGTTCTTTAGCAACACTATCAGACTCGTCTAATAATGCGTCTAGCTCTTTATCTGTAGTATCTGCAACACTTGGACTAGGTTCAGGTGTAGAAGCAACTGATGCTGGTTCTGTGCTATATAAAAGGCTATCAAGTTCTTCATCTATAGACGAAGAGCTAGATATTTCTGCTTCCAAGGCCTCTAGGTCTGTATCCGCTATTTCCTGATAACCCGGACCCATAGCCAGCAAAAGCCCACTTGGTCGTCTATATATTTTAAAACCCTGTTTCTTTTTAAGATCAAGTTGTACATTAGAACCTTCTGAATATGAACTAGTGCTAATACTTTTTAACATACTACTCTTTTTATCTAGATCAGCTTTACCTGATATTTTCTTTCCTTTTACATTAACATAAAGCTCACTATCGTCGCTAATAACAGTATAGTCTTTAAGGTCTTTCCCTTTTAAAAACACATATTCTCTAGAACCTTTATTAAGATAATGTACCTGTGCTTTATCTGTTGGAGCCTTTATCTCAGAAATATTATCTGACTTCTTATTAACTGCTCCACCTTTACCTGTTCCACAACCTATAGAGGCTGTGAGCAAGATCAAAGCAGGAATAAAGATTATGGTATATAACTTCATCATTTCCTCCGTTAAACATCCTTCCTAACTGTTTTTATGATCGTCTTTTCTGTTTTCTTTCCAGCAAGATCAACAAAAACCTCTCTTATATTTACCTCTCCCTGATCAATTCCAACTATAACTCCACTATTCCTTCCAATTCGATCAGCTTTCCTTAATATATATCTTCTACCCTTTGGTCCCTTGAACATAGCTAAAGGACTTGGTATATCCCAAACAACACCTACAAGAGTAAGATCGCTTAGCTCATAGTCTGTTATGGCTCTATCTGTATCATCCATACCAAGTTGATCTAGCACTCTATAGAAAGGATCCCTTTGCATTGAATTAACTATAGCCTCACCCATTGTAGAACTATACTTAGAAGAAACTCCAGAAACAGATTTACCTGAGTTAGTTTTACCGTTCCCTTCTTCTAATATTATATCCCCAGATGTATTCTGAGCCATTACATCTAAGAGCATAAAATAAATTAAAATGTAACGAATCACAAACATCTTTTAGGCGCCTCCCAACATCCTGTACGTCGTTATCAATATATCGCTTTCAGTCATTATTATTCCAGAGTTATTTATAGGACCTGTTATCTTTAACTCTTGTACTTTAACTATCCTGTTCAAGTTTGCTATCCCATAAAAAAAGTTAGCAACTTGTTTATATGTTCCTCTTATTCGTATTTTGATAGGTATTTCTTCATAAACACCCTCACTCGATGATTCTAATGGTTGGAATAATAGTATTTGGAGTCCACTGCTCTCTCCTATCGTAGAAACCTCACTAAGAAAATTAGCAATACCCGGATCACTAGGGAAATTTGCAGATTCTTGCATTATTTCCTGTTTAAGATTTCGTATCTCCGTTTGAATGCTCTCCATAGTATCTTCTGATCTTAGATCATATATCTTTGCCTGAAGTTCTTTTATCTCTGTTTGCACTTGAGTCTCATTCTTTTTCATGGCCTCTTGTTTTTCCTTTTCTCCGGGAGCCATGATCAGTAAATACACTACTACTATCAAGATGCTGATACCTAAAGATATTAAAAACCTCTTATTCATATTATCTTATAATATCCCCACTATAGTGAACTTTTGCTTATAAGGACCAAATTGGTCGCTGTACTCAGTTGACTTAACACTTACGTTCCTAAACACATTCTGTGCTACAAGAAGTTCCATAAAATCAGCAAGACTCTTGTTGTCCCTTGCTATACCTTCCAAGGCCACGGTCCCTTCTTTTTTTTCTATCGCTGTAAGAGCAAGTTTGTCTGATATGTTCTTACCAATTGCAATTAAAAGATCGAGAGGAACAGATTTAACTAGATTAAGGGAGCGTAGAGCATCGAGATTGTTCTTGAGCCTGTTCCTCTCTTCGATCAACTTACCAACATCAGCTTTATCGCCTGAGCCCGCTACTAGAATTTGATATTCTTGTTTTAAAACATTAAGTTTTTCTATCTGAGCTGGATTAACAACAGCTTTATCCATATCAGAACTGCTTTGTGTATGAAGAAAATATACTACCGCTATAGCAAATATAACTGGAAGTGCTATTACCAAGAGTTCCATGTCATGACTTCTTGTCCTGTAATTTGGAGCACTAGCTTCAGAAGAATAAGGTGCTTCTTTTGGCATAAGATTAAATCTTTTCATTAGTACCTTAACCCCCTTATAGCCAAACCCACAGACACACCAAAAAATGGTGCAATGTGAGAGAGGTATGACGTAGGAAATATCTTTTCATTAAAAGCAACGTTCCTCATTGGGTTCACTATCTCAACAGGAATACCTGTAACAGATTCTATAACCTTTGTGACCCCAACCAACTTAACCCCACCACCAACAACAGATATATCTCCAACAGGTAATTCAGAGGCTGTAGCAAGATACAGATCAAGACTTTTTCTTACTTCAACAGCCAACTTCTTTACTTCTGAGATCAATATTTTTTCTACTTCTGGAGGCAAAGTTCCGTCTTCAGAACTCACCTTTAATGCTTCACCTTCTTCAAATGTTATACCAAGTTGTTCCTGTATCTTTTGTGTAAAATATTCACCCGCATATTCTATTTCTTTAACAAAGACGCATCTGTTCTTTTCTATTACATTAATAAGACTTCTTGATGCACCTATATCTATAAGAATGTTAGCTTCTTCTTTAGTCGACCCATAGTTCTCTTTATACATGTCGTATAACGCGAATGAACCTATATCTATGCCTTCTGCAACCAAACCACTATCATAGAGCACTGCACTATATGAACTAACAAGATCTTTTTTTGCAGCAGCTATAACAAGGTCCATCTTACCTGATTTTTTATAGTTAGGTGTTATCACGTCGTAATCAAGATTAACCTCGTCTATATTAAAAGGAACATATTGCTCTGCTTCCCACTTAATATGATGTTCAAGTTCCTCTTTTGGCATAATAGGAACTTTTATTCTCTTAACCACAACACCAGAACCAAAGACCCCTGTAAATGCACTAGCCCCTTTAACTTTTGATGCATTAACAAGTTCTCTTAACACATTAGATATACCACCAATATTATATATCTCCCCATCGACTATACAATCCTTTGGCACAGGAGCTATACCTATGCTTTCTAAATGATAGCCACCTTTTACTCTGGATAGACCAATAAGTTTTACAGCACTTGATCCTATATCAACTCCAACTACTTTCTTTTGTGTGCCTGCAAAAAACATCCTATATTTCCTCCTCAAAGATGAGATGTTTTTGCTTTATCTCTATGCCCAAAGCTTGAAGTATTTTTCTTTTTGTATCTATTCTACAAGGGAAACCAAGTTCTATTCTTCCAAGAGTTATGGGCGATATCCCTGCTTTTCTAGAAAGCTCAGCCTTACTAATAAGATTATCTTCTCTAAATCTAGTTAACTTGGACTTTTTTATAAGACTGTTATCTGCCAAGAACCACCCCTCTTTTTAATGCCTCTTATTACATATATAAATATGTAAAATAATTTAAGTCAAATATATTTTTTATTTTAAATTAACTTTTATTAATTTAATTAAATTTATTTAAGATTTTAAATTAATTATAAATAGCATTTTTATAGTTATTAAGAATATTTGTAAGTATTTTTTATTATATGTATTATATATATTATATATAACAAGATATAATTATATATAATAATAACTATAAACATTTGAAATTAAAGAATATAATTAAGACAAAGTATTGCTTATTTTTGCATATTCTTGTATCGTAAGCTCCTGTGGTCTTTTATCAAGAGAAATACCAGTAAGCGTTTGCACCTTTGTTATCTGGTCATCTCTTAAGATGGACTTTAAAGACCTCCTAAGCATCTTTCTTCTTTGATTAAATACCGCAGATAATAACTTATCATAAAGTTCCCTATTACTAATTTTAACAGAAGGGACATCAAGCCTTTCCAACTCAACGACGATAGAATCAACTTTGGGTGGTGGAGAAAAACTACCCGGTTTAAGTATAAAAACTTTTTTAGCTCTATAATATTCTTGGACCAGCAAGGTTAATCTTCCATATTCAGAACTATTTACAGGTGCAAGTATCCTTTGCCCTACTTCTTTTTGGAACATCAAGACCATCCTTGGTATATAGTTTCTATAACGAATAAGATTTTCTAATATAACTGTAGAAACATTATAAGGAAGATTACTTACAACAGTAAATTGATCATCCTTGTTCTTTACAAGTTGTGAAATATCTATTGTACACGCATCTTCATTAAACATTCTTGCTTTTGGATATTTAACACAAAGATCGTAGTAAAAACGTTGGTCTTTCTCTATAAGAATAAGTTCTTTGGGCTTTCTTTCATATAAATGTGAAGTAAGAGCAGCCCCACCAGGACCTATTTCTATTATTAACGAAGTATCGTCTATATGTAGTGATTCAATTATCTTTGACACAGCGCTCGTATCACAAAGAAAGTGTTGACCGAGTGACTTTTTTTTAAAAATATTACTCATTTTCTAGTCGTAGAATAGGCCGCAAGAGCAGCCATCTCACTTGTAAAATTGTTTGGATATTTACTTGCCATTAATCTTGCCATATTGGCTATCATTGTACCGTTATCAGTACAGTAAGCTACAGGTACTGTCCAGGCTGTAAAACCATTTTTTTCAGCCTCTATTTTTAAAAGGTCCCTTAATCTATAATTAGCGGCAACACCCCCGCCGATAACTATATCCTTTACAGGATGTTGTTTGGCCACTTTAATAAGTTTCTCAACTATCGTATTACATATTGCTTCTTGTATACCAGCCATGCCATCTATTATTTCTTTTCTTGATAGATCGAACTTGCCGTCCAAAGAAGCAAGTGGTCTAAAATAATTTATAGCTGCTGTTTTTAATCCACTAAAACTAAAATCATTTTCTCTGTCCTTAACAACTGGTTTTGTGAACTTAATCTTAAAAGCATCCCCAGTTTTTGCTATATCGCTGAGCACCTTGCCTCCGGGATACCCAAGACCAATATATCTTGCAACTTTGTCAAAAACTTCCCCAGCCGCATCGTCTACTGTAGAAGACAAAGGTATTATCTTTTCATAAGAATTCACAAGATATATAGTTGTATGTCCACCAGAGACAACTAAACCCAAAAATGGGAAAGAGGGTTTTTTATTGTCGTCCTTATTTGCTCTTATGAATACAGACATCACATGTGCCTTGATATGATCAACTCCTATCAATGGAATATTGTTTGCCATGCAAAATGCCTTAGAAAAAGATATCCCTACCAAAAGACAACCTAAAAGTCCGGGGCCACAGCTAACACCAAGATGTGTTATGTCAGACGTTCTTAAGCCTGCATTCGAAATAGCTTCTGTAACAACAGGCTCTATCTTTAATGCATGGTCCCTAGAAGCTAGTTCTGGTACTATACCACCATATTTTTTATGCATGTCTATTTGAGTATAGACAACATTAGATAACACATTGCCATGGTCATCTACTATAGAACAAGCAGTTTCATCGCAGGAAGTCTCTATACCCAATATTAATCGTTCACGAACAGACATATTTATTTCTTAAGCCTTTTTTTTGCCTCTTTAGCCTCGTTAGATTTTGGGAATCTAGTTATAAGATCTTCAAAGAAAAGTTTTGCCTCGTCAGTTCTGTCTAGAGCTAATAAAGATTCTCCTTGTGTATAAATAGCAGATGGAACATTCTTTGAGCTAGGATACTTATCTATAAACTCCTGTAAAGCTACAACACTTTTTCCATACTCTTTATTATCGTAGTACATAATACCCATGTAATACATTGCTCTCTCCTCATACCACTTAGAAGGAGAGTTGTGCATAGAGGCATAATACTTTTCAGCCTCTACATAGTTCTTCTCATCATGAAACTTTCTGGCGGTTTTATATCTTTTATCAATATCTATAGACGCAATATCTGTCTCTGTTTCTAAGCCTGTTTGTGCTTCTTTTTCTAAATTTGGTTTAGCTACCTCTTTATGTTCTTGTGTTTTTAACTTTTCATCAAAAGAGATCTCAAGTTGTTTTATAGTAAAATTAAGTTTTTCTATCTCTCCCTTAAGTTTATCATTTTCGGCTCTTAATTCCTCTATTGCTTGAGTATTGTTAGTAGAACTTAATCTTAACTCATCTATGGAGGTTCTTATTTCTTCATTAGTTGATTTTGTTTCTCCCATCGTAACACAAGATGGAGAATACAATATAAGACAAGTTAACAAACATAGAATAAAAATGGGGGAAGAGCCTAAGCTATTCCCCCTATAGAGTTCTTTTAATAACGACATTAGTTTACTTTTGAACTACTACGAAGTTCCCTCTCCTGTTCTTAGCCCATGCAGCTTCTGTTTCTGCTCCATCAAGAGGTCTTTCTTCGCCATAGCTTATTGTACTCATGTTCTCTTTCTTCACTCCAAGACCAGCAAGATAGTTCTTTACTGATATAGCTCTTCTTTCGCCTAGTGCTATGTTGTATTCAATAGTACCTCTGCTGTCACAGTGACCTTCTATTTGAACTTTCACATTTGTGTTAGCTTTTAGCCACTCAGCATTAGCCTTTAATATAGCTTTGCCTGTAGTTGTAATATTAGCACTATCATAATCAAAATTAACTGTCTTTAATGCACCAGCTTGGCCAGCATCACTACCCCTTGCACCATAAACATCCTTAGCTGAAGTTGTTGATCCAGTATTTGCATCTTTTTGTGAGCAAGCACCAAATACAAAAGCTGTCATGGCAGCAATTACTAATAATTTTTTCATTTTTTTATCCTCCAAAAAACTTTTTTATAATTAACTTTTATTAAGCGCAATATATAACAGTCTATCGTTATGTCAAGGCAGTATGGCTTCTTCTTTTGCCATTTTAAGATACATTTTGGCTTCTAAATTAGAGGGGTTATCCTTTATTACGGAGTCCCATTCCTCTACAGCAGGTCCAATCTCTCCCTCAAGGAAAAGAAGATGCCCGAGTTTTACTCTAGCTTCGTATATATCAGGACTTTTTAATTTTAGTGTCTTAAGGTTCTTTATAGCTTGTTTTCTGTGGCCCATTCTAGAAAGACATTCAGCCATGTCTGCATAAACATGATACATCCTTGGTGATAAGGATAATGCTTTTTCAAATTCTCTAAAAGCATCTTCTGCCTTGTTGTATCTAAGATATAATTCTCCAAGACTTGCATGTTGATTGGCAAACATATAGTTAACGTCTTCTGTTTCGTCTACGAGATCACTTTTTTCTATCCTTTCATTCTTCATTAATCCAACAGCCTTAGCATAAAGTTGTGCGCCCTGTTCATAGCGTCCAAGGTCATTATAAATAAGAGAAAGATTAATCGCTGTTTCTGTGTCTAATGAATTTAGTTCTAATGCTCTATTATAGTTCTTTACTGCTCTAGGGAAATTTCCTTCCTTATGATACACGACGCCCAACAAGGCATAAACTCTATAATCATCACCTATTTCTGTTATTAAGGGTTGAAGCAAAATTTTAGCCTGACGAAGATCATTAATAGAGATAAGTCTTTTTACCTCTTTAAAGATACTAGTAGGATTTTCTATCGTCATTTATCAAGCTCCGCTTTTGTCTTATTTACCCATGTTATGTGTTTACCGCTGGGATGTCCTGCTTGATACAAATCTAAATAATATTTCGCATCATCTTTTCTATCTAATTTAATGAGACACTTTACAGCTTCTACATAAGCGTCTTCCTCTGGACCTAGTCCGCTATAATTATTTATAACGCCAACGTATCTTCCTAAAGCCGCTTCGTACTGATCTTTTCTTAAATAGAACTTACCTATATACATTTCTTTTTCTGCAAGTTTTGTGCGTATCTCTGTATATTTGTTAAGTGCATCCTTAAAATATATCGAATTAGGAAAGATCTCCATTAGCGATTTAAAATCCTGTAAAGCTTCTGGACCATAGCTTAGGTCCCTGTCTACTGCAGACGGCATAAGTTCATAATAACTCATCCCGCTTTGAAAAACAGCATAATCCCTTCTTGCATCTGTTGGGTGGAACTCAGAAAAAAGCTCATATTGTTTTTGTGCCGCCACATAATCAGCCTTAGCATAATAAGAATCAGCTATCCTTAGCTCTGCATCAACAGCATATTTACTATAAGGGAATTTATTCTTTACCAGATTAAATTTTTCTATAGCCTGCTCAAAAGAAGACTCCTTAAAATAGGCTTCTCCTCTAAGATAAAAAGTTTCAGCTTTATCTGCTCCTTGTATGTTCTCTATATTAGAACAAGAGCTCAAAAACATCAGAATAAGACCGGTAATCGTACCAGTGATAAAATAAGAACGCATTTAAAACACCTTTTACTATTCAGTTACGAACGCTATCTCGTAATCAACATTTATATCATTAAGATGCTTTTTAATCAATTTAGAACAATGTTCTTCGAGCCAATTCTTGTAGAACTGGTTTTGGACAACGATCTTTATCTTTTTATTGTCGCATGAATGATATTCGATTGGCTTAACCCATACATTATATGTATGTACGTTAAGGTGGTTCTGTAGGTAAGAGCTTACACTGTCCCAAACGTCCTTTGGCTGTTTAAAGCCGTTAGTTTGTGGCGCGCTAGCACTACTAATTGCATTACTTATATTACTTGCAACTGTTGAAACTCCACCATCTATCAACTGATTGTATTTTTGAATTACTTTGTGGTCTATTATATCTTCTAGTTTAAATATAAGTCTTCTAAGTTCAAATATGGCCTGAGTCTTGTTATCAGAATTCTCAACTTCTAACATCAAGGACTCTATCTTGCCTATACATGCTTCTATATCTGTCGCAAATTCTTTAATCACCTCTGAATGGATGAACGACATCTTTCTTAAAAGAGCAGAATACCTTTCAACTATCTGGAAATAAGAGTTGCAATTCCTTAAAGCAGATGAAACCGTCACTTTCTCTCCCCCCTCGGTATTTAAGTGTGTGCAGATATAGTAAGCCTTAAGTATCTTGTCAACGCCCAAAAATTATTTTTTTTATTTTTTTTCAAAATTCAATAATTCTAATATAATAGTAGATAGATCATAAATAATGATTCGGGCCCAAATAAGCGATTGACAAACTTGTTTTCTTGGCGGGTCCTAACAAAAGAGGTTAATTTGCCTAAAACAAGAATAATCGACGATAACATCATAATAAATAAGGTGTGTGATCTTGTAATAAATCATAATCTTGAATTACCAAAAGACATAAAAGAGGCTCTATATAAAGCACAAAAGCAAAGCAATGCTCGTCAAGAAAAAGATCTATTGGATATAATAAACAAGAACGCAAAGATTGCCAAGGAACAAAAATTGGCTTTATGTCAAGATACAGGTATATCATGTTTTTTCGTCGAATTTGGTAAAAATATAAAGACAAAAACGAACATTGATATTCTTATAAATAAAGGTTTAAAAAAAGCATATAAAAGTAAATTGTTAAGGCCATCTATAATAGACGACCCACTAAATGGCAAAAACTCCAAGTTCAACACTCCTGCATCTATAAGCATGGAACTTAAAAATTCCGACGGGATAAAAATATCTTATTTAGCCAAGGGTGGAGGTAGTGAAAACGCTACAGGGCTTTTTATGCTCGATCCTGCAGATGGATTTGAAGGTATAAAAAAGGTTGTAATGTCACTTATAAAAGAAAAAGCAATGAATGCGTGTCCTCCTATAATAGTAGGAATAGCTATAGGCGGCACAGCAGACAAAGCTATTTTATATTCAAAGAAAGCTTTATTAAGACGAATAGGAAATAGACATCCAAACAAATATTATGCAAAAAAAGAAGAAGAGCTAAAAAAAGAAATAAACAAACTTGGAATAGGTGTAATGGGACTTAAAGGGAATATAACAGCCCTAGATGTATTCATAGAAGCACTACCAAGGCATATAGCAACACTCGCTGTTGGAGTAAGCATATTATGTCACTCAGCACGAAGAGGTTCTATCAATCTATGAAAGCACCAATAAACATAACAAGCAAAGACCATTACAAATTAAAAGACCTCAAAGCAGGTGAATGGATCTCTTATAGCGGAATACTGGTAACAATGAGAGACTCTTCTCAAAAAAAACTAATAGATGAATATAAAAAAAAGGGGAAACTATCAATAAACATCAAAGATAAGATAATATTATATGCTGCACCTACCATGTCAAAAAAAGTTGTAATAGGACCTACAACCAGCAAAAGGATGGATGCTGGACTTGAATTACTAACATCTAATGGTGTACTTGCAACGATTGGTAAAGGCAAGAGAAGCAGCACTGCAATAGATATAATAAAAAAGAATAAGACACCTTATTTTATTCTCATGTCTGGTGTATCAGCCTATCTTTCAAAACATTTCACAAAGGGGAAAATCGTGGCATTCAAGGAACTTGGTCCCGAGGCGATATATGAATTCACCGCCTCGGGATTATTACTGTTAACGGCAATAGATTCAAAAGGCCGTTCTATATTTGATCAATAAAATCCGCCTCTTCTGTAAGGGTCGTCTTCATCATCGTCATCTTCTTCTATATAATCTTCTTCCTCTTCTTCTGTTTCATCGTCATCTTCTACGTCTTCTTCTGGGGTTTCTACTACATCACCAGCTTCATACTCATCTTCCGACCAACTTCTGTCGTCTTCTATGGTGTAATCTTCTGAAAACTCATCCTTATCCTTCTTGCCTCCTATTTTGGCAACATCATCTATATTGTCGTCATCATCATCCATAAAATCTGCATCAACTATATCTTCATCTTCATCTAATAAAAGAGGACTCTCTTTCTTGAAAGGTCTTTCTTCTACAAAATCATCTATAGTATGTACATTCTCATCATCTATAAAAGCTGCTATTGGGGCAGCTTTTGCTGGAGAGATGCTCTTAGTTGTTTTTTTCTCTATTTTGTTCTCTAACTTCTTTTCAACTTTTTTTTCTATTTTCTTTTCTATTTTTTTTACCGGTTTTTTGGTTATCTTTTTTTCTATCTTTTTTGGTTTAACCTGTTTCTTTACAGGCTTAGCCACCGGTTTCTTGGCTACTTTCTTAACTGATTGTTTTTTCTTTTCTGTCTTCTTTACAGAAGCTTTTTTAACGACCTTCTTTGAAGATTTTTTAGCAACTTTTTTGGCAACTTTTTTTACGGCTTTCTTTTTAGCCGGTTTCTTTTTCGCCATTATCAAGTCCTCCTCTATATATTTTAAACTATCTTCCCTTTTATATCGTAACCCAAGTTGTCTGTTATAAGTACATTAACAAAACCACCATCTTTCTTTAGGCTACCTGTTATCCTTACCAAACCATCTACACTAGGCGCTTGTGAAAAGATACGACCTATTTTACTTCTGTCCTCTTTACCACACAACAAAACCTTTAAGGTTTTGCCTAAATAAGTTTCATTAAAAGAGCTTGTAATATCAAATTGCATAGTGTCAAGTTCATTTCTGCGTTCTGTTGCAATGTTATAAGCAAGCTGTCCTTTCATACTATAAGAGGGGGTACCCTCTTGAGGGGAATATACAAATATCCCCAACCAATGAAAATAAGAGGCCTTAACAAGTTTTTTTAATTCGTTAAAATCACTAGCTTTTTCTCCGGGGAAACCGGTCATTACGGTACTTCTTATAGCTATCCCTGAATTTTTAAGCTGGTCTAATTTTTTATATATGGATGCGGCATTGCTAGCTCTTCCCATTCTTTTTAAAACGGTATCACTTATGTGTTGAATAGGCATGTCTATATATTTAACGATACACTCTTCGTTCTTTATAATGGATATAAGCTCACTATCTACACCCCAAGGATTACAATACATAAGTCTGACCCACTCTGGTCTTTCACTTGCTTTTATAGAACAAATGCCTTTCAGCAGATCTTTTAGATATTTTTTATTAGAGCTAAGGTCTTGGGCTATAAGAATAGTTTCTTTAACACCAGCCCTCTTTAAAGCTTTTATTTCTTCTAAGACATTGTCCTTAGGTCTATAAACAGCAGTCCCTCTTATCGACGGTATTACACAATAGGTGCATCTGTTAGAACATCCTTCTGCAACTTTTACATATGAACTAGAAGTTTGAGTTTCTGGCATGTAAGCAGAATCTTTGAGAGCCTTTATGTATGAATTATCTGTCTGTATAAAACCTGGGGAGCAAACATTGATCAATCTCTTTTTATTATTCATGAATTCAATATACAGATCATAAGCTTGGTTTATATTACCTGTACCAAGTATGACATCAGCCTCTGGTATCTCTTTCATAAGTTCTTCTGGATATCTTTGACTTAAACAACCCATCACTAGAAGAACTTTCTTTTTTGCCGTACCTTTTACCTTGTTCTTGATGCTTGCACATTCAAGTATGACAGCTATGCTCTCTTTTTTTGCATCGTCTATAAAACTACAGGTATTAACTATTATTACATCAGCTCTTTTTGGATCTTTTTCATATTCAAAACCTTGTTTAACAAAACACGAAAGAGCCTGTTCGCCATCCTTCTGGTTCTTAGGACAGCCAAGGTTCATAATTGATACTTTCATTTTATTCCTTATTCTATTTTATTACGGTCTTAAATTATTTATGGTCCTTGGGAAAGGTATCGTTTCTCTTATGTGATGTACGCCACAGATCCATCCAACAGTTCTTTCAACACCTATGCCGAATCCTGAGTGAGGCACAGTACCATAGCGTCTAAGATCGAGATACCATTTATAATCATCCTGATTAAGACCATGATGTTCTATTCCTTCCAAAAGTTTATTTACATCATCTTCTCTTTGACCACCACCAACTATCTCTCCAAAACCTTCTGGAGCTAAAAGGTCACAGCCTCTTACAAAATTAGGGTCTTTACTTTCTTTAAAATAGAAACCTTTTATAACCTTTGGAAAATCATACACGAAAACTGGTCTATCATAGCGTTGAGATATAGCTGTTTCATGAGCTGCACCAAAGTCCTCTCCTCTTATAAAGTCTGGACATTCTTTTTCTAATATATCTGCAGCCTCGCTATAGCTTATTCTTGGGAAAGGGGCCTTTACTCTCTCTAAAGAACTTGTATCCCTCTCTAATACAATCAAATCATCTTTGCATTCTTTTAAAACCGTTTGCACAACGTATGAAACAAAATTCTCTATAAGGTCCATGTTCATATCAAGATCATAATAAGCCATTTCAGGCTCTAACATCCAGAACTCTGTAAGATGTCTTCTTGTCTTTGACTTTTCTGCTCTAAAAGTAGGACCAAAGGTATATACCTTTCCATGTGCCATCGCTGTAGCTTCTGCGTATAGTTGTCCACTTTGTGAAAGATACGCCATTTCTCCAAAATATTCACAGGCAAATAGAGTAGAAGTACCTTCACAAGAACTCGCAGAAAGTATAGGACTTTCTAGTCCAAGAAAACCATTTGAATCAAGATAATCACGCATAGCTTTTATTGTTCTTGCTCTTACTCTCATTATTGCGTGTTGTTTTTTCGATCTAAGCCAAAGGTGTCTATTCTCCATCAAGAACGGCGTGCCATGTTCTTTGGGTGTTATCGGATAATCTATACTCTTGCCTACAAGCTTGAACCCTTTAACGGCAAGTTCCACTCCTCCGGGAGCCCTTTCACAATCCTTTACGGTACCATTTATCTCTAAAGAAGCCTCTTGTGTAAGCTCTTCTATAGAGTTGAACAGTTCCTCTGAAACCTCTGCTTTAACAACTACAGACTGAAGCAATCCTGTACCATCCCTAACTATTATGAATTTAATGTTCTTACTTACCCTTAAATTATATACCCAGCCTTTAACGACGACATCCTGTCCTAAATATCCTTTTAGGTCTTTTATATAAACCCACTTCAAATGATTAACCTCCATTCATACTTTGTATTGTTCAAAAAACTAGAATCTTATGTTATACACAAATGACGTTTTAAATCAATTATGGAGGCTACCAAATCATGTGTCCAATACTTTTCCATATAGGACCAATCCCTGTATACGGCTATGGGCTAATGCTTGCAACCGGCTTCCTTTTGGCTATGTTTTTAGCTCAAAAGGATGCAAAAAGGTTTAATATACCAGAAGAAAAACTTGCCTCCTTGTTCCCGTGGATAATACTTGCTGGAGCCTTTGGTGCAAGGCTGTTCCACGCCATAGTAGAACGCCCCTTATATTTTTTGGAACACCCATTAGAAGTCTTTTACTTTTGGGATGGAGGAGTAACTTTTTACGGTGGGTTAATAGGCGGTGTTCTAACCGTATGGATATTTGCTAGAAAGAACAAAATACCATTTATACAAGTAGCAGACTTTTTAATAGTCTATGTAGCGTTAGGACAGGTTTTTGGAAGACTTGGATGTTTCCTTGCGGGATGTTGTCATGGGGTACCAACAGATGTACCATGGGGGATATCTATAAACAATCCAGAAAGCATAACAAGACCACTAGGGATACCACTACATCCAACCCAGTTATATCAAGCTCTAGTTAATCTAATAACGTTCTTGATACTTTACAAAGTATCAAGGCATAAAAAATTCAACGGACAGTTGCTACTGATATATGGACTAACATATCCTTTAGGAAGGTCTATAGTAGAAATATTCAGAGGTGATAGCATTCGTGGCTTTGTCATAGACGGTATAATAAGTACGAGTCAAGCTATCAGCATATGTATTTTCTTGGTATGCCTTACAATATATATAATAAAATATATCTCTATTAGGAAAAATGAAAAAAACTGATCATACAAAAAAAGGCTTAGTAGCTCAAAAAAGTTTCCCTGTAGCAAGTGACCCATTAAGGCTCTACCTTAATGAAATATCAAAATATAGTCTTCTTGATAAAGAAGAAGAGGAAACGCTCGTTAAAAAGATGACAGAAGGTGATATAGAGGCTGCAAAGCTATTGGTATTATCTAATTTACGATTAGTAGTAAAAATAGCACTTGAATATAAGAGCATGTATCAAAACATAATGGACCTTATACAAGAAGGTAATATTGGATTAATGAAAGCTATCAGCATGTATGACTCTTCTAAGGGCGCGAAACTTTCTTACTATGCTTCTTGGTGGATAAGATCTTACATATTAAAGTTCCTGATCGATAATTTTAGGTTAGTAAAGATAGGCACTACACAAGCTCAAAAGAGGCTGTTCTATAATTTGTTACAAGAACAAAAAAAGTTAGAAAATCAAGGATTGCTTGCAATACCAGACACTCTAAGCAAGAACCTTAATGTAAAAGAAAAAGATGTTATAGAAATGAGCTCAAGACTTATGGGTGATTCAGAAGTATCGTTAGAGCAACCAATCAACGACGACAACGGATTCAGCATACAAGACACCTTGGCAGATAACTCAAAAAGACCAGACATAATAGTTGAAGAATCACAAGAAAGAGCAGAACTAATGACACGACTTAACAAAATAGCAAAAACCTTAAATGAAAAAGAAAGGACAATATTAAAAGAAAGATTACTAAGTGAAACACCTTTAACACTACAAGAAATAGCAAATAGATATGGAATATCAAAAGAAAGAGCCAGACAGTTGGAAGAAAGAATAATAAATAAAATGAAAGAAGAACTTTCTGATCTTAGATGATCAAGCCCAGCTTATAACATCACCATTTTTAGAGCCTGTAACTTTGCCTTTTTCCCAGATTATCTTTCCGTTAACCATTGCATAATCAACGCCTTCAGAAAGGACTCTTGGATTCATAAAATCAGATCCACTAAAAACTTTATCTATATCCAATAGCACCAAGTTGGCCTTTACACCTTTCTTGATCCCCCATTTTATGCCATAGAATCTTGCCGGATAAGAAGACAGCTTCTCAACCACTTTAGACGGATCTTTGCCAGAATAATTACTTATATATCTGGTTATTGCACCAAAGATATCTGGAGTATATCTTCCTTGCATACAACCTGCTGTTGCTGGAAGAACAAAATCATGTTCAAAAGCATAGTCAAGAACAGATCTATTTACAGCCTCGTATTCAAAAATAGTACTCTCTATATCAAAAGTAAGGAAATGCAAAAATACTTCATAAATATTCTCGTTACGTTCTTTTGAGATGTCTTCTAAGAGGTGGCTCTCGTGTTTTTTCATCTCTTTATTAGTTGTATTAACGAGCCTTATTTTTTCCATATATCTTTCATTTACATTTATATGTTCCAATATCACCTTAGAGCCAATCGGATCTTTAAGTTTTATCCTTATCTCTTCTGGAGACATGGTTCTAAATTCATGGGGTAAGAGTTCTTTCAACCTTATAAGTCTATTGTTGTAAGGAGATATATCTAACAGCATCGGTATATCTTTGCTTTTCTTGTTCAGTAAAGATACTAGCTCCATATATTTTGCAGGATCATGTTCCAGTATTCCGCTTAGATGTAATCTTACATTATTATTTTTACATAACGTAGTAGCTCTATCTATATCCTTTCGTACGTCTAATGAGTCCTCTAGATCTACACAAAGAATACCCTTTTTTTTCTTTAGAACTGCAAGCAACGTATCCATTTCAAAATTATCATACCAACCATCTTTAGAAGGTGATTGGCTAACAGAAACAGACATCCCACTAGCACCATCGTCCATGGCTTTCTCTAGTGAATATTTTAAAGCAGTTACACCCTCTGAATTAAGTTTTGGATTCAGCGACGATTCTAACCTCATGGTGCCATGTGGAGCATAGAATATAACGTTCGTATTGTTCTTTCCGTGAATAAGGTCCAAATATTCAAAAACAGTTTCCCACTTCCATCTTAATTGAGGATTACCAAGACTACATGCAACATATTCTCCGTGTAACATGTAGTTCTTTGAGCTTATAGGTGCCACAGAAAAACCATCTTGCCCTATGACTTCTACAAGAACTCCTTGTGCCAAAGCTGATAACCTTGCACCGTCTGACACCATTGCAAGATCACCTCTACTATGTACATCAAAAAAACCCGGTAACAAATATTTGGCTTTTGCGTCTATTACTCTATCAAATCTATCTATAGGCACATTAGAATGTTCAGAATATACTTCTGCTATTCTAGATCCAATAATAGCGGCTCCTCCAAGAAAACTTTTCTTTTCATCTGGATCATAGATAATGGCGTTGTTGATCAAAACATCCATTTAAATAGCCCCTTTTTTATTCTTAATAAAATAATATCTGAACACAAAAAAAAGAACTACAGCAATAGCTATATAGAGGATGTAGTATTCAATATTTTTGACATGTAAAAAGATCGAATCGACTCTGTGACCATTGAAATACGCCAAAGAAACAAGGGTGCTAACAGTTACTGCAGAAGCCAAGGCGTCAAATATAAGGAATCTTTTAAAACCTATTCTCATCATTCCTGAAACAAAGAACACCGTATATCTTAATCCAACAATGAACTTACTTATAAAAACGAATCTAGGACCATTTTTTTTAAGTAGCACACTCCCCTTTTGTATCGCTTCAGGTGTTATTATCGTTCTTAATAATGGAAGGTTACAAACCTTTTTACCAAGTTTGTTACCTAAAAAATAAACTACAGAATCACTACTAAGTACCACTATATAACCTATTATTCCTGCAGTTAAAGGATCAACTACACCTTTATAGGCGACATAACCAACAGAAAGAAACACAGCATCCTCTGGAAAAGGAAAACCAAATGCTCCTGCAAAAAGTAACAGAATTATAATACCGTATATCTGTATCGCGCCCGTACCAGAATTAAATATCTCTAGTATATGTTCCATTTGCTCCTATCAATTACCGCTAGTAGCTATAGCAAGAACTATTGAAAGATATTTTGATTCATGTGTGTCTGATCTTGATGTCAAAACTAGTGGCGCCTTAGCTCCAGCAACTATAGCCGCAGAGCGTCCCTGTCCAAAGTTACAAAGGCATTTATATATCATGTTCCCACTTTCTATATCGTCTGCCATAATGACATCTGCATCACCCGGCACATCCATATAGTCGAGTTTTTTTACTTTTGCTGCATGTTTAGATACTGCAACATCAAGAGCAAAAGGTCCATCTACAAAAACATCTCCCAATTTTCCAGCCTTAGCCATTTCAGATAATTTTTGTGCATCAACAGTTGCTGGCATTTTTTCTGGATTAACAGTTTCTACGGCGCAGATAGCAGCTACTTTTGGTTTTCTAACGCCAAGTTTTCTCATTACATCTGCGGCATTACTTATAAGGCCAGCTTTTTCATCTATATTAGGTCTCACAGTTACTGCAGCATCCGTTACCGCTAAAAATTTATGATATGTTGGAAGATCAAAAACAGCTACGTGGCTCAAAAGTTTTCCAGATCTCAAGCCCTTTTCTTTATTCAAAACAGCTCTCATATAATCTGAAGTTGCTACAAGCCCTTTCATCATTACAGAAGCCTTGCCACTATTAACAAGATCTGTGCATATTTCACCTATCTTGGCAATTTCGCTTTCATCTATTATTTCCATATTAGATATATCAAGCTTTGATTCTTGAGCTACTTTTAATATTCTTTCTTTGTTACCTACCAAGAAAGAATCAGCAACACCACTATCTCTTGCTTCAACTAATGCAGCCAAAACTTCTTCGTCATCTGCACACATCACGGCAACTTTCTTTTTTCCACCTTCTTTAACATTCTTTTGTTTTACTTGCTGGATTAGTTCATCAAAATTAGAAACAGTCATTTCCATAAATCAATTCTCCTTTGTGAATACATATTCTTTAGCTTTTTCTTCTCCATTAAGCACCCTTAATGCACCAAGTGCAAGAGGTCTCATTTCTTCTTCCCCTGGGTAAACTTCTATTGGCGCTATAAAAGATACTTTCTTGCTTATGTAATCAACAAGCCTCTTATCATTTGCTACACCGCCAGTTATGATAACTCTATCAACTGCCCCGTCAAGCACAGAGGCACAAGCACCTATGTCCTTTGATATTTGATAGCACATAGCATTAAAAACCTCTAAGGCTTTTGCATCTTTGTTATCTATTCTTTTTTCAACTTCTATCATGTCGTTTGTACCAAGGTAAGCAACCACACCGCCTTTACCCTTTAACATCTTTTTAACATCTTGCTTTGTATATTTACCACTAAAACAAACTTCAACTAATTGTCCTGTTGGTAATCCTCCAGACCTTTCTGCAGAAAAAGGACCATCTCCGTCTAAAGCATTATTAACATCTATTATTTTACCTCTTGAATGTGCTCCTATGCTTATGCCTCCACCGATATGTGCAACAATAAAATTACAATCTTCATATCTCTTCCCAATCTTTGATGCACACAAACGAGCCACGGCTTTTTGGTTCAAAGCGTGGAATATGGATATTCTCTCGAACAGTGGATGTCCTGCATAACGAGCTTCTACAGAAAGCTCATCAACAACGACTGGATCTACTATGAAAGAAGGAACCTCTATTCTATCAGCGATCGATTTTGCTATCATGGCTCCAAGATTTGAGGCATGTTCTCCTCTTTTTGCGGCCTTCAGGAACACACACATCTCGTCGTTAACATTATAAGTTCCACCAGCTAAAGGATTTAACAAACCTCCTCTACCCACAACTGCATTTATTGAATTTAAAGAAATATTATTCTCTTCAAGGAACTTAAGAACAAAAGTTTCTCTATATTCGTGTTGGTCTGCCGTGGTGGCATACCTAGATAATTCTGCCTCACTATGTTTTAACGTCATTCTTACCGCTTCTGTTTCTCCCTCGTAAATAGCAATTTTGGTAGAGGTAGAACCCGGATTAATAACTAAAACCCTATAAGCCATTAAAGCCTCCTTTTAAGGCATTATTAAAGACTATTAACGTATTCCGCAACTTTCCTTATTATCGCTATGTTCTTTTCTGCTAATTCTTTTCTCTTTAGTGACTTATGAACAATGTACTCCAATTTCTCTACTGGAATAACTTTTGTGATAGCAAGATATGCCGCAAGACCTGCAACACTTTGTGCCGCTGGAACACCCATATCTGTTGATATCTGAGTAAGAGGAACATAATAAGTCTTAACGTCTTTTCTTGTTACTTTCTTATCTATTATGGATGAGTTAACTATTATGATCCCATCTTTTGCGACAATAGATTCAAATTTTTCCAAAGAAGGCCCATTCATTGTTATAAGCACGTTAGGAGTTTCCACCAACGGTGAACCTATTCTTTTATTACTTACTCTTACATGACAATTAGAAGTACCGCCTCTCATTTCTGGACCATATGATGGTATCCAAGTAGTTTCTAGGCCCTCGTACATTGCAAGTACAGACAAAGTACTGCCTGCTGACAATATTCCTTGTCCACCAAAACCAGCTAGCCTAACGTTTTGATCAGCAAATTTTGCTTTATCTACACTTTGTTTGTAATCCGTGCTCCTATCTAAGAGGTTGAGTGCCTTTAGAACATCATCTTTGTTAGAACTTGGATCTTTCTTGAACATTGCCTGGGCGCTTGCAGTATTATCCCTGTAATTACCTATTGGGAAGATAGTATGAAGCGTAGACTTAACCCATTCATTAGTTTCTACTGGTGTTTTCTTTAAACCACTAGGACAAGCAGAAAGAACTTCAACAAAAGAAAAACCTTTACCTTCTACCTGATTCTGTATTGCTTTCTTTACTATATTCCTTGTTTTATTCCTATTAGGTACGTCTGCAAGACTTACTCTCTCAACAAAAACTGGTGCATCTAATGTAGATATCAATTCAGACATCTTTATTGGATACCCTTCGTTCTCTGCTTTTCTTCCATATGGAGTAGTCGCTGTTTTTTGTCCTATAGTAGTTGTTGGAGCCATTTGTCCACCAGTCATTCCATATATTGCGTTGTTAACAAAGAACACCGTCATACTCTCTCCACGATTTGCAGCATGGATTATTTCTGCAGTACCAATAGCGGCGAGGTCACCATCTCCTTGATAGCTTATAACTATGCTACCCGGTCTTGCTCTTTTAACACCTGTACCAACAGCTGGCGCCCTTCCGTGAGCAACCTGTACGTTGCCTGTATCAAAATAATAATATGCAAAAACAGAACATCCTACTGGCGATATGAGGATAGTTTTATCTTGTATGCCAAGATCTGAAACAGCCTCTGCTATCATCTTGTGAAGTATTCCGTGTCCACAGCCCGGACAATAGTGAGTTGTTATAACGTCTTCAACACCTTTTCTAGTAAATTCGTCGTAAAAAGCTTTGGACTTTGAAAGTATATTAGGATTTGTGCTCATCTTAGGTACTCCTTTTTTTATTCTACTAAAGAAACTATTTCTTCAACCGTAGGCGTCATACCACCCATTCTTCCATAGTGCTGAACTTCTTTTCTACAATTTATTGCTAGTCTTACGTCGTCCGCCAATTGTCCGTTGCTTAGCTCAACAGCTATTATCTTTTTTGCTTTAGAAGCAGCGTCTATACATGCTTGTTTAGGGAATGGGAATAACGTGATCGGTCTTAATAGACCTGCTTTTATATTTTTATTCCTAAGAATATCTACAGCGCTCATTACTATTCTTGATGAAACTCCATAGGCAACAAAAACAACATCTGCATCATCAAGTTTATATCCTTCATATTTTACT
Source organism: uncultured Bdellovibrionales bacterium (assembly GCA_964411885.1). Lineage (GTDB taxonomy): Bacteria > Bdellovibrionota > JAFGOL01 > JAFGOL01 > JAFGOL01 > JAKLHL01. Next base: position 5,790 of record CAYPMK010000015.1, on the reverse strand, counting down.
TCTTCTTTTTCTATCTTTTCATATTTCTTGTTAAGTTTTATGTTGTGCTCTTCAAGAAGCTCTGCGCTCATTACTATGGATGTGACTAAAGCTTGTCTACTTTCTTTATCGCCGTAAACGGCCCAGTCAAATCTTTTTACTTTCTTAACCTCTGTTGGGAAATCAACTGGTTCCATCATCTGGCCTATATAAGCATCAGTTAATATCATCACAGGTATCCTATGTTTTTCTGCTATATCAAAAGCCATGTAGCCATGATCTGCCATTTCTTGGGCAGAATTTGGAGCAAGCACAACAACTTTATAGTTACCATGACCAGCACCTTTAACTACCTGATTATAGTCTCCTTGTTCTGGGAATATATTACCAAGACCCGGACCTGCTCTCATTACATCAACTATAACGCAAGGAAGTTCTGCTCCAGCAAGATATGATATACCTTCTGCCTTTAAACTAAATCCCGGACCAGAAGAGGCTGTCATACATCTTACTCCTGCTCCAGCGGCTCCATAAATCATATTTATTGCAGAAACTTCACTTTCTGCCTGTATAAAAGTACCACCAAATAATGGCATAAAAAATGATGCTGCATGAGCGATCTCACTTGCAGGAGTTATAGGATAACCAAAATAATGTGTACAACCTGCTAATATAGCTCCTTTAACTACAGCTTCGTTACCTTTTATGAATTCTTTCTGCATAGCTTAACTCTCCTTTTTATAGACTGTTATTGCACCCGGTTCAGGACACGAATAAAAACAAATGCCACAACCGATACAGCCCTCACCCTTATACTTTGCATAGTTATAGCCTTGATTATTAAGGCTTCCAGAAGGCGTTAGAACTTTTTTTGGACAAGCTGCAACACATAGATGACAACCCTTACACTCATTGATACGGATCTCTACTCTTGGGACAGAAGAATCTTGTTTCATGATCTTAAGTAACCCTCCAAATTGTTCGTGAAAAACAATGTAGGGATTATTTCATTTTACGCACCATGTCAAGAAAGACCGGCCTTAGGAGCTGTGCTTTTTAAATAATCCGTCGAGTATAGCTTCTACAGGAGTATCAAGACCTTTTCCTTGATTACAAGAAAAACAAGACACTACAACATTGCCTTTATTACTTTTTCCACCACGTGCAATTGGAACAACGTGATCCATGGTTAATTGATCTTTTGGAAATTTCTTACCACAGTAATGGCACAAGCCTTCATTAAGTTTTTGTTGCCACCAAGTACTTGATTTAAGCTCTTGAGCTTTTTTCTTCTCTTTACTTATGTGTGCTTTATCTGCTTTTATTTCGTGCCAATTACGTTGTTTCATATCGCGGCCCTAAAACCTACAGCTGTTATAAGGGACATATTAGAGGTCATATCCCATCCACTACTTGGTGAAAGTCTCCACGTTATAGGAGAGTAAAATATTTCCATAGGTGTTATATAAATATAATACAAACCTCTACCATCTGTATCAAAAGACAACGTAGTACCAAGATTAACACCAAAAAAAGCCACTTTATAGCTTTCATGTATGTTCATTATGATAGGAAGACCTCCGTTAAAGGTCCACCTAAAAGTCCTAGAAAAACTTTCTGGTGTGGTATAAGAAAAATTAAGTCCAACCCCAAGCCAAAACCCGTCGGGGAAACCTACCATTAACCTAGTCCCTATGTTATCATGAGGTTGCCAGTCGGCATTTATAAAATACTTTGTACCACTAAATCCTTTTATCCCAAAACCCGGACCTATACCAACGCCAGCATACTTAAATGCAGATACACTAAACGACATCAACAAGAATATAAGTAATAGAAAAAAATTCTTCTTCATACCTTCATAGAATATCATGTTTATATTCTGTTATAAATAAAATCTGGAATGTATTTCATTATAAAGGCTATAAGTTTCCATCTTTTTGTAACATAAGCTATCTTCTTTTTATTTATTGTAGCTGTATATATTTGAGAAGCCGCCTTTTCTACAGTAGAGACCCAGAACATTTTGCCGTTATTTTTTGTAAGGTCTGTATACACAAAACCCGGTCTTATATCTGTTATATATATTTTATCAAAACCTTCTTTTGCAAATTTGTGTCTTAGTCCCTCAAGATAAAAACTAATATATGCTTTAGAAGCTCCATATGCAGGGCATAACCTAAAAGGTCTTATCCCAGCAACAGAAGAAATACCAACTATGTGGCCTTTACCTCTTTTTATAAAGTAGTTAGTAGCAGAAACAGCCATCGCTGTAAAACCAGAAACATTAACTTCTACACTTGGACGTTCTTTACACCATTCAAGCACAGGATTATCATGACCAGTACCAGAATTTATTATTATAACATCCACATCGCCCATTTCATTTATTAGTTCATCTAAAGCTTTTATGGCAGAATCAGCGTCATAAAGATCCAATTTCTTAACGTAAGATTTAGTTGGAAGCTCTGTCTTAAGTTCTTCTAACAGCTCTAGTCTTCTTGATGCAAGCCCCACTACAAAACCATCTTTAGAAAATTCTTTTGCAAGATGTTTGCCTATACCAGACGAAGCACCTATGATTATAACTTTTTCCATAATTGACAAAATAGACATAGCAAACTAAAAATGGCAAATCAAAATATAAAATAACGGGAGTTAATAATGAAAAAACTCATAGTACTTATAGCTATCCTGTCTTCTGCATCAATATATGCAGAGATCTTTGGTACAGCCTCTACATTAAGAGAAGGGACTGCAATGATAGGAGCAGAAGTACAGGGGTATATAGACCCCAATGATTTCATCAGCAACTTCCATCTTGGATATGGGGTCATAGATGATCTAGATATAGATCTAAGGCTTGGCGCTGGAACAACTCCTTTTTACTTTGGTGGAGATCTTGAATATCAATTCTTAAGACATGAGTGGTTAGACATTTCTTTAGCAGTAGGGACACATCATCAAGAAGAAATGTTCTTGGATGTAACTCCGATAATATCTCACAGGTTCTTAAGATTCAGTGTATCAACCGGTTTGGATATTAATTGGAGGTTAAGTGGAGGAAAACTCCTTAGCATGAATTGGTTCTTTGGTACTGCAGTTCCTATATTAAGAGGCGTAGACCTTATAGTAGAAACAGGTATTAGACTAAAGGATGCTCCATATTGGGTCTCTGGCGGACTTGCCCTATACTTTTAATAAATAAAGACGTCTATAACACCTGAATTTGATAAAGGAATAACAGGTTCAAGTTCATAAACCCCTTTTAAAAGTTCATACAGTGTTCTTTGTATCTTTCCCCTACCAGTTATAAAGCGACAGTCTCTTGGAACAGCGCTCATCCTACACTCATTAATTATGCCTTCGACCACAGAAACAGCATCCTCAACGTAATAATGGTGAAAATCTATTTCAAAAATCCTGCTTTTTTTCACAAAAATTAACCTCTATAACCAATAATATCATAAATATAGGCTTGACACTTATCATTATTATGTGTGATAAAGGGCAGGCAACGGTAGCTATAGGCTATTGTGCATTTTATGTTCGAAGGAGGAATTTTGTAACATGAGCAAAAAATTGTATGTAGGCAATCTGCCTTACAGCGTGAATGACCAGAAGTTGAATGAGATCTTCTCTGCTTACGGAGAAGTTGTTTCCGCTAAAGTGATCACCGACTATGAGTCCGGTCGTTCAAAAGGTTTCGGCTTTGTTGAAATGGCTAATGATGGCGACGCTAGCACAGCTATTCAACAGTTAGACGGAAAAGAACTCGACGGAAGAAACGTTAGAGTTAACGAAGCAAGACCTAAAGAAGACCGTAGATAGTCTTTTATAGTAGTAATGCTTTTTCAAGGCCCGGCTAAAAACCGGGCCTTTTTCTCGCCAAAAATTAAGGAATAATAAAATGAAGAATAGTGAAAGAAGAACAAGCCCACGTTGGCTACCAAAATCATTAGAATTATTTTTTATACCTAATGTGTTCAAAAGGTTAAGGCCAAAATTCATACTTAATGATGTATTCGCTGGTGTAACAGTAGGTATAGTTGCATTACCTTTAGCAATGGCCTTTGCAATAGCTTCTGGCGTTAGCCCAGCACAAGGGTTATTCACAGCAATAATAGGTGGATTTTTAATATCCGTATTAAGCGGAAGCAAATATCAAATAGGTGGTCCAACCGGGGCCTTCGTTATCATAATATATGGAATCATAGTAAGGCACGGATACCAAGGTCTAGTTGCAGCAACCATACTAGCAGGAATATTCCTTATAATATTTGGTTTAATGAGGCTGGGAACATATATAAAATATATCCCTCAACCAGTAACGACTGGTTTTACTACTGGTATAGCTGTTCTTATCTTTTCTACTCAAATAAATGATTTTTTTGGATTGAATATTAAAAAAGTACCGTCTGAATTCATCGAAAAATGGGAATCTTACATCCACCACATTAACGCAATTAATCCTGTAGTATTGATCATAGGAGTAATAACCGTAGCAACTATAATAACAATAAGAAAAATATATCCAAGGATACCGGCACATTTTGTGGCTATATTCTTGGTTTGTATAATAACATGGTATCTTGGACTTAATATAGACACAATAGGCTCTAAATTCGGTGGTATACCTTCTAAATTACCACATTTTGCAATACCAGATGGACTAAGCATAAAATTATTTCGTGCAGTATTACCAGACGCTATAACAATAGCCTTGCTTGCAGCAATAGAGTCTTTACTTTGTGCAGTTGTTGCAGATGCAATGACTGGAGACAAACATTATTCAAACACAGAGTTAGTTGGACAGGGAGTAGCAAACCTTGGGTCTGTTTTTTTTGGTGGCATACCAGCAACTGCTGCAATAGCAAGAACAGCTACTAGCATTAAAGCTGGAGCAAAAACCCCACTGGCTGGAGTAATACACGTGGCTGTAATAGTTCTTTTTGTAATGTTCCTTGCACCACTTGCTTCATACATACCACTAGCTGGTCTTGCAGGAGTTCTATTCGTTGTTTCTTGGGATATGAGTGAGCTTCATGTTTTCAAAAGGATGTTCAAAGCGCCAAAGAGCGATCTTGTCGTAATGTTGATAACATTCTTGCTAACTGTGGTGTCTGACCTTACCGTTGCTGTACAGTTTGGAATGGTCTTTGCAGCGTTACTGTTCATGAAGAGAATGAGTGATGTAACAAGTGTACAGGCTAATAAAAAACTGTTCACAGACGAAAACTCTCTTCCAGAAGACCTTGATCCAGAAGCTACTGCAAACAAAAAAATACCAGCAGGTGTATCTGTTTATGAAATAAATGGACCATTATTCTTTGGCGTTGCAGATAAATTCAACGACGAGATGAATAGATTTAGTCTTGCACCAAAAGTTTTCATAATAAGAATGAGAAACGTTCCTGCAATGGATTCAACAGCAGCCTTTGCCCTTGAATCTTTCGTAAAAAACGCAACAAAGAGAGGCTCTAAAGTCATACTATCTGAGATAGCTACACAGCCTCATAAAGTAATAAGGAAAATGGGAATAGAAAAATTCGTAGGCAAAAACAATATTGCCCCATCTTTCGATGAGGCAATAAAGATCTCAAAGCTTAATTAACTTTAATTTATTTTTGGAGACCTGTAGGATATTTCTCCACGTTCTTTATTATAATATAAGTATCCATAAGATAATTCACCAATTTTTTTAACAGTAGCTTTCCTATCTGGGCCAAAATTATTAGCATCTTCATATTGTGGTTCTACTACGACAATACCCTTATCATTGACAAAGCCCCATTTGCCGTCTTTTTTTAT
>CAYPMK010000014.1:14048-33088 GCA_964411885.1 uncultured Bdellovibrionales bacterium | reverse complement strand
CACCTTTAAACTTTTTTCTCAAATAAATAAATAGCAAATATTGAGAATATTATATTTGCTGCCCACGCAGAAAAAGCAGGGTTAATACTACCCTTAGCCCCCATGCTTGTCGATACTATATATAAGACCCAATAAGCTATCATTATCAAAAAGCTTAAAAAACCAGACCCCACCTGGACGTTCCTGTTGTTTGTATTACCAAGCGCTACACCTAAAAAACCAAAAATTATACATGCAAAAGGAATTGCAAATCGTCTATTAAACTCAACCAACATTTTATTCTTCCAAGAAGCTTGTTCTTTATTCTCTGGTGAATATATCCCTTTTCTAAGCTCGTCATAAGTCATAGAAGGAAGATTAGGTGTTCTGTCTTTAACATATGTGCCTTCATGAACGAGTATCTTATAAACATCAAAATCTGCCTTCCTGTATTTTGCATCAACATTCTTGTCTATAAAATTTATAAAACCATCATAAAGAAAAAGTTCTGTTTTTTTAGTTGAAAGATCTATTTTTATATTGGAACTTTTTGCAGTTATAACTACTGGATTACTCTTGTCACGATCGTCGTATATAAAAACATCCTGCATCATATCTTTTTCTGGTATTATTTTACCAACATATATCATAAAGTCCTTTGCAAGATCCTCATTAAAAATACCTTCCTTTACCTGAATAGTAGTTCTGCTAGAGCCTATCTTGTGTATAGTGTTCTCAAAGTTCCTGTTGCCCCAAGGGCCATCATAAAAAGAAACATAAAAAGTTAGAACACCTGCAAAAATAGAAATACTCATTACTGGTATCATCAACTGATATATTGATATACCAGAGGCTTTGAATGCTGTTATTTCGCTATCGTTAGAAAGTCTGCTGAATGTTATCAGAACACTAAAAAGAAATGATACAGGTACTGTTATAGGTAAGAACGCAACAACAAGATAATAAACCAATCTAAATATCATCCCATAATCGACGTTGTGTACTATAATGAATTCTGCAAATTTTAATAACTGGAACATTATTAATATAAACGTAAAAACAACAACACCCATTACAAAAGGTATTATTAGTTCTCTGAAAATATATTTATAACTCGTTGGTAACATATTAAAGCATCGGCATCCTAAAGCCTTTGGCTTTTTTTGCTATTTGTTTAGCTATATCATAACCAGCATCACTGTGTCTTATAACTCCCATCGCAGGATCACTATTCAAAACTCTTTTTAATCTTTGTTCTGCGTCATCTGTTCCGTCTGCAACTATTACCATGCCAGCATGAAGGGAATAACCTATACCAACACCTCCACCATGATGAAAACTAGTCCAAGAGGCACCATTAACAGAGTTTATAACATAATTAAGTATAGCCCAATCAGCTATAGCATCACTTCCATCCTTCATGGCTTCTGTTTCTCTATTAGGAGAAGCAACACTGCCACAATCAAGATGATCCCTTCCTATTACTATTGGTGCTTTTACCTTTTTATTTCTTACAAGATCATTGAACATTAAACCTGCTTTTTCTCTTTCACCATAACCAAGCCAACATATTCTTGCTGGTAACCCTTGGAACTGTATCTTTTTTTCCGCCATATCAAGCCATCTATGAAGTTTGACGTTGTGAGGGAACAATTCTCTCATAGCATCATCAGTAACCTTTATATCACTTGGATCCCCAGATAACGCCACCCATCTAAATGGTCCTTTTCCTTCGCAGAACAAGGGTCTTATATAACGAGGTACAAAACCTTCAAAATCGAAAGCATTCTTTACTCCAGCCTTAACAGCCTGTGCTCTAATATTGTTGCCATAATCAAAAACTTCTGCACCAAGTTTTTGCATTTCCAACATGCTCTTAACATGTTCACCCATGGTCCTTATAGATTCTCTTTTATATTTTTCTGGATCTTTTACCCTTAAAGACATCGCTTCTTCAAAACTCATTTTATTTGGCACATAACCATTAAGCTCGTCGTGTGCAGAGGTTTGATCTGTAACTATATCTGGTAGCAAGTTCCTTTCTATTAAACGAGCATAAAGGTCTGCTGCATTACCATGAAAACATATAGATCTAGCTTTTTTTTGCTCTTTGTACTTGAACGCAAAATCTATTGCTTCATCTATATTGCTTGTAGTCTCATCTAGAAATCCTTGTTTTATCCTCTTGTTTATTCTGTTAATATCTACTTCTGCTCCAAGATATGTTGCTCCTCCCATCGTTGCTGCTAAAGGTTGGGCGCCACTCATGCCACCCATACCACCAGAAAGTATTAAAAGACCAGAAAGGTTTTCTGCCCCTTTTGATTTTTTACCAGCCTCTATAAAAGATTCATATGTCCCTTGTATGATACCTTGTGTTCCTATATATATCCAAGAACCAGCTGTCATCTGTCCATACATTATTAGCCCTTTTTTTTCTAACTCATCAAAATATGACCAGTCTGCCCACTTTGGAACAAGATTTGAATTCGCTAATAAAACTCTTGGGGCATCTTTATGAGTTGGGATAACAGCAACAGGTTTACCAGACTGAACCAACAAGGTTTCTTCGTTATTAAGCGTTTTTAATGTTTCTAATATTTTTTCATAAGAAGCCCAGTCTCTTGCCGCCTTGCCTCTGCCACCATAAACTATAAGATTATCATTATCCTCTGCAACCTCTGGATCAAGATTATTCATTATCATTCTGTATGCGGCTTCTTGTACCCATCCTTTACAAATAAGTTTATCCCCTACAGGCGCTTTGATCGATCTAGTCAACTTTCACCTCTTCTAATATCTTTTTTTGATTTATTAGTTTACTTATATTCAAAATATCATCAGATATAACACGATCTTCCAAAAGCTCAGGAGTTTTTTCTCTCACCATCTTTATTACAGATAAAAGTTCTTTAGAAGGTATAAGTGGTTCTCTCATCGAGCAAGCCTCTGTCGCACAAAAAAGTTCTATAGCAAGAACAAGTTCTGTGTTCTTTATTATATCTAATAGTTTTCTTGCACCTGTAGCACCCATACTAACGTGATCTTCTTTGTTATTACTAGTAGAGATGTTGTCTATACTTGATGGATGAGCTAATACTCTATTCTCGTTAACCAAAGAAGCGGCTGTATACTGTGCTATCATTAAACCACTGTTAAGCCCGCTTTCTTTTGCAAGGTATGCAGGTAAACCACCGTTAAAAGTTGGTGTAAGTAATTTATCTATTCTTCTCTCGCTAATACTTGAAAGTTCTGCGATGGCTATAGAAACAAAATCAAGAGCAAGAGCTATTGGTTCGCCATGGAAATTACCACCAGATATGATCGCATCATCAAATACCAATGGGTTATCTGTAACGGAGTTGATCTCAACAGAAAGTACTTCTTTTAAATAAGAAACTGCATCCCTCACCGCTCCATGCACCTGAGGTATACACCTGAACGAATATGGATCTTGAACTCTTTTACAATCAAGATGAGAACTTGAAATACTTCCGCCAGATAATTTTTTAAAATTCCTTGATACTGTAAGTTGACCTTTGTGAGGTCTTAACTTACTTATTCTTTCATCAAAAGCAGCAAAGGTTCCTGCTATACCATTAAGAGATAGAGCAGAAATAACGTCTGCATGTTTACAAAGACTTTCTGCTTCATTTAATGCAAGACATCCAATAGCAGACATATACTGTGTCCCATTTATTAACGCTAAACCTTCTTTTGCTTCAAGCTTTAATGGTTCTATTCCGTTTGATCTTAAAACATCCTTAGAATCTTTTATTTCACCCTTGTATATAACTTTAGCTTCACCCATTAGGCAAAGAGCTAAATGAGCTAAAGGGGCAAGGTCACCACTTGCACCAACAGAACCTTTTTTTGGGATAATTGGGATTATATCGTTGTTAATGAATGATAAAAGAGTTTCCACTACAGTCGTTCTCACACCGCTATAACCAAGAGAAACATTATGAGCCCTCAACAACATCATGGCTCTAACAATTTCATTACTAAGTTTTTCTCCAACACCTGCACTATGTGATCTAACTAGATTACTTTGGAGTTGTGAGAGTTTGTTTTTTTCTATACCGATATCACTAAGAGAGCCAAAACCTGTATTAACACCATAAACAGCCTTGCCCCCCTCTACTATTTTTTCAATTATCTTTCTGTTCTCTTTTATTTTCTTTATTGCTACATCACTTAGCTCAACTTTTATAGAAGGGTCTTTTGCTACTAGTATTACATCGTCTAAAGTCAGTTGTTCTCCAATTATTATCTTTTTCTTCAATTTTAGGCCCCTTTAGATAAAAGATTTTTTATTGCAAGCGCTGGGTCTTTGGCGCCAAAGACTGCGTTGCCTGCAACTACCAATTCTGCTCCTGCTTTAGTATAAAGATCAATATTATCTTCTGTGACTCCACCATCTACCTCTATTATGAAATTAAGACCTTTGTCGTTCTTTATTTTTTTTAATTCTTTCACTTTTTCAAGAGCAGGAATTATTAATTTCTGACCACCAAAACCGGGGTTTACCGTCATAACTAATATAAGATCAAAAGAACCTAGCAAATATTTTATAGAAGAAAGATCTGTTGCTGGGTTTAAAGAAATGCCAGCTTTAACACCCTTTGACTTTATGTAGTTAAGCAGTCTTTCTGGATGTCTTGATGCTTCTACATGAAAAGTCAACACATCAGCCCCAGACTCTATGAATTGGTCTGCCATTTTTTCTGGATCTTCTACCATTATATGAACATCAAGTGGTAGCTTTGTTTTTTTCTTTATGGATTTAACTACTGGAGCACCTATTGTAATGTTCGGAACAAAATGACCATCCATGACATCTATATGGATGTATTCAACTCCTTCAACTTCTACTTTTTTTATTTCTTGTTCCAATCTTGTAAAATCTGCAGACAGTATTGATGGCGCTATTTTAAACATTTTTAAACCTCATACCTTTTTCTATTTTATATCCATTAAGAAATTCTTGAATATTCATCTCTCTTTTACCAAAAGGCTGAACCTTTTCAACCAAAACAAAGCCATCTGCTCCAGCGACTTTAATCAGGCCTTCTTTTTTTAATATATCAAATATTTCTCCATTAAGACGATTAGTACTACTCGACACCTCATATTTTGTCTTTATTATTTTGATATCAATATCGTTTATCTTTGCCTGTGCTACAGGCCAAGGATACAAGGCCCTTACTTTATCATGAATTGATTTAACGGACTTACTCCAATCTATATCTCTTTCTTTTGAAAATATTTTTTCTGCATAAGTTGGCTGAACACCTAAAGATGTTTGTGGCAAACATTTTATTTTACCCTCTATATAGTCAGGGATTATATCAAGAAGTAGTTTTGTGCCAGATTCTATAAGTTTTTGTGTAAGCGTTGAAGTATCATCATTATCCTCTATATTGATTTTTTTCTGAACAACTACGTCCCCTGCATCCATTTCTTTTGCTATTTGCATAATACTAACACCAGTAAAACTATCCCCATTCATTATGGCTCTAGCAACTGGTGCTGCCCCCCTGTAAAGAGGCAACAACGATACATGTATGTTCAAAGGAACTCTTTTTAATGCGCTTACAAAATAGCTCGGTATATATGCACCATACGCAACAACAACACAAAGATCCACGTCTTGTTTTAACAACTCATCACCAAGGTCTCGTGTAAATTTATCTGCCTGAAAGACATTTATACCCAACTCTTTTGCTTTAGTTTTAACAGCAGGTTCCACTAATTTTAATCCCCTGCCTGCTTTTTTATCTGGCTGGGTTAATATCCATTTTATGTTAAACCCATTTTTGTGTAATTGTTCCATTACATACGCTGAAATTTGTGGAGTGCCTAAAAAACCAATATTAAGCATAATTTAAAAAGCCTTTCCCTTTATTATCCTGTTCTTTATCACTGTCCTCTTAACAACAGGTAGTTTGTCTATAAACAGTTTCCCATCAAGATGATCGTTTTCGTGTTGAATCACAACTGCCATAAAGCCTTCTGCCACCATGGTCTTTTTGTTAAAATCAATATCATAATAATCTACGGTTAATTTAGAGAACCTTTTAACTTCTTCATATACTCCGGGGACACTAAGACAACCTTCCTCGCAAATATTTGAACCTTCTGTGTCATATATTCTTGGGTTTATAAAAACATGTAACTCTCCAGGTGTTCTTGAACACACATTACCTTCTTCATCTCTTTCAATTTGTTGTTCTACGTCTATTATAAAGAACCTTTTTGCTATACCAACTTGAGGAGCGGCAAGACCAACTCCATTAGCTTCGTACATAAGCTCTGCCATTTCTGGTATTGCTTTCTTTATATCTTCTTTTTCTGTATTATCTAAAATATCAACTTCTTTTGATGTCCTTCTTAAAAGCTCGTTAGGAAAAGTAAGTATCTCCATTTTAAATTCTCCCATCACTTATTCTGCTACCAACCCAATAGAACAAGCTCGCCATTATAAATCCTGCTATAACATCTAAAAGATAATGCTGCTTTAATGTAAGAGTTGAAATACTTATAAGCACTGCCCAAAACATAAAGATAGGGAATAAAACTTTTCTTTCTTTTAAAAAGCCAAACCCGGCAAGAAAAGTCATGCTAACATGAATGCTTGGGAAAGCATTGCAAGGAGAGTCTAGAGAATGTAACAACGACACAAGTTGTCCACTAAAACCATGATACTCAACCTGTGGCCTCGGGAACATAGTAGGATATAGCATAAAAATAAACATACTAAAGATAAGCATCATTATTTGTGAATAATAGATCCTATTCATATTCAATCTTTCTCTTAATAAGAAAAATACTAAGCCTATATATAAATAATCAGACATGTATATCCATACGCTCCAATCAACAAAAGGTACTCTTTTTTCGAAATCGAACATGTACATAAGATTTGGTTCAAATATATGAACATGGTTTGGTATCATATAAAATACCATGAAAGCCACTATCCCAAGTGGGCCCACCCATATTTTTTGTTTATTTGAGAAAAACGGTATTTTTAACATAAAACCAACCCTACCAAATTTAGTTCTTTTAAGATATATATTCATTAGTGATAAAAGTGAAGAAAAACAAAAAGGGTCAGGCGGTCGTAGAGTACGTTCTTGTATTAACTACGATAGTAATTATTGTGGTTTGGGGACTGGGTTTTATAAAATGCTCTCTACACACCATGTGGATACGCATGGCCTGCGACATAATATATCCATATCCAGCAGGGAGCCTTGAACCAAAGCCAGAGCATTGCGAACCCATCAAAGAGTGTTTTGATCTCTAATCTTCTTTTAGTATTCTATAAACAAGGTGCCCTAATATAAAAAATGACAGAATAAACAAAATATAACGGAGAAAATTATTATTTCTATTATCACTATTAACTATTATCTTAGTAGATCCACTGTCGTCTATTATGCCTATACCCATCTCTGAAAGTTCTTCTTCTGAGACGAGGCTTTTTTTGTTAACGTCAGAACTAGACACATACACAAGAAATTCGCCCGTATCATCTTTGCTAACAGAATAATCAAAAGACCAAGTTTTTTCTAATTTATCCTCTGTATAAACACTTACACTTATAATTCCATTGCCCTCTTGTGTTGGCTCAAAACCCAAAATAAATTGTTCGCTGTCCATTGATCCTAGTTCACCAATAAACTCTGTCTTGTCAGGTAATATTTTGATATCAGAAGCTGGAACATTAAGTATAATTTTATATTTTTCTTTGCTGTTGCTTTTAGAGGTTATGCTTAACTTAAACTCTTTGTTGTTGTGTAAAGAAAGATCTACAACAAAAAGTGGCTTAGCTTCTGCATATATATAGGACGAAAACACAATGAATGATACGGCAATAAGTTTAATCCAGAACTGCATCAAACACCTCTTTGATACTTTTTACTTTTATTATTTGTATATCACCTTTAAGCTTTTTCGTATCTTGGTCTGGGATAAGAGCATACTTAAAACCAGTCCTTTCTGCCTCTAATATCCTCTCACTTATGCGAGGAACTTTTCTTATTTCACCTGTAAGCCCAACCTCTCCTATTATAAAGTAATCCTGTTTTAATTTCTTACCAAGATACGCAGAAGCTACCGATATCATAACGGCTAAATCCATAGAGGGTTCTTGTACCTTAAGTCCACCAACTATATTAACAAAGATGTCTAGGGTAGAAAAACTATAGTGAAGATATTTTTCCATTATAGCAAGTAGCATGGCCACTCTGTTAACTTCATAACCAACAACAGTTCTTCTTGGCATCCCAAGATAAGAAGTAGATAACAAAGACTGCACTTCTATAAGAAGTGGTCTACTCCCATTTATTATACCGCCAACTACAGATCCTGCCTGACCAGAACTTCTCTCTGATATAAAGAATGAAGATGGATTATCTACATCTTTAAGACCCTCTGAGCTCATCTCAAAAATACCAAGTTCATTGCTCGGGCCAAATCTGTTCTTAATGGTCCTTAATATCCTATAATTTATATTTTCTTCACCTTCAAAATAAATAACAGCATCAACCATGTGTTCTATTAATTTTGGCCCAGCGATCATACCGTCTTTAGTTACATGTCCGATAAGAAAAGATGAAATATCCCTTGGCTTACAATATTCAACAACGCTAGATACCGTTTGTCTTAATTGAGAAAAACTACCCATTGGAGAACTTAGTTCTTCGTCGTAAACAGCTTGTATAGAATCAATTATAACAAGAGTTGGTTTTATGCTCTCTATTGTTGACATAACCCTGCTAAGTGATGTGTCAGAAGCTAATAATAATTCGTTGTTGTCTATACCCAATCTACCAGCACGTATCTTTATTTGTTCTAAAGATTCTTCGCCAGTCACATACAGAACTTTTTGGCCTTTTATTAAAGAGATCCTATCTGCAAACTCAAGCAAAAGAGTTGATTTGCCAATTCCCGGCTCTCCACCTATAAGGACAGAAGCACCTTTGACAAGACCTCCCCCAAGTACTCTATCCATCTCCTTGCTACCACTCAACGTCCTCGGGGTATCTGAAACACCTATATCAGAAAGCTTGCTTACTTGATCTGAATTTATTGGTTTTGTAGAACTCCATTTTTCTTCTTTTATTTCGACTATGGTGTTCCATTCATTACAAGAAGTACAACGCCCTTCCCATTTTGGATATTTTTGCCCACAGGCCTGACATTCGTATAAATAACCTCTTTTAGCCATGTTTCTTATATAACTTGTTTTAATGATTTTATAAATATATAAAAACTATATAAATGGACAATAAACTTAATATTTCAGAAATATTCTGTTCTTTTCAAGGAGAAAGTACACTTGTTGGCAGAAACACCCTTTTTATAAGAACAAGCTGTTGTAATCTTTCCTGTAGCATGTGTGATACACGTTATTCTTTTAAAAAAAATAAACAGATCAAGATTAGGGACCTTTGTAAGATAATAAAGACTGTTGGTTACAAATATATTTGCATTACTGGTGGTGAACCACTTTTACAAATAAAAGAGATAAACACACTAATAAAAGCAATACTCCCAGTTGGTGTAACAATATCAATAGAGACAAATGGTTCTTTACCAATTAACAAGATAAACAAAAAAGTAAAGAGAGTACTTGATGTTAAGACACCTTCCACCAACGAAGAAGGATCATTCCTTTTAAGCAACCTCAAGGAATTAACTAAAAATGACGAAGTTAAATTTTTTATCTCTAAAAGAAAAGACTTTGATTATGCTGTTAGCTTTATAAATAGATATAGGCCAAAGGGCACTATTCTTTTTTCTCCAGATCTTAAGAATAAAGAATTAACAAAAAAAATAAGTAGCTGGATACTTGCTTCTGGTAAAGATATAGTTTTTCAACCTCAATTACATAAACTAATAAAAGAAAGACCTATATATATTATTGCCCCAAAGCATTAAGTTCACAAAGTCTATCTAAATACTGACTATTTATCCTTATGTACTCGTTGTCATCCAAGCTTTCGTTATTTAATCTGTGCTCTATCTCTTTTATTGATGTTTGTATTTCTCTAACATCAAGTTCAGAGGTTTTTCTTATATTGTCTGCTACTATAGTTACAGAACCGTCTTTAAGAATTTGTAAAAAACCACTATATACTATATATTTATCATTTACACCGTCTATAAACAAAAGCCCTCTGTCCAATAAGCCAAACATCTCTCTGTGTTCCGACAGTATGGTCAATTGCCCTTTAACAGAAGAAACTGTAACTTTATCTGTTAATAGATCTTTTATCAGTTGCCCAAATGGACTAACGAGATCAAGTTTAAGCAACACCTTCCTCCTTCATCTTTTCTGCTTTTTTCATAGCCTCTTCTATTGTACCAACCATAAGAAAAGCTTGTTCAGGAAGATCGTCGTGCTTGCCTTCGCATATTTCTTTAAAACCTCTTATTGTATCTTCTAATTGAACATACTTACCTTCTATGCCAGTAAATTGTTCAGCTACGAAGAATGGCTGAGAAAGGAATCTTTGTATCCTTCTTGCTCTTCCAACCACGATCTTGTCTTCGTCACTAAGTTCATCCATACCTAAAATAGCTATAATGTCTTGGAGGTCTTTGTATCTCTGAAGTATCTTTTTAACATTCTGAGCTACGTTGTAATGTTCTTCTCCAACATATTCAGGAGCCAATATTGTAGAACTAGACGTTAGTGGATCAACAGCTGGATATATACCCAGCTCAGATATCGCTCTTGAAAGTTCTGTTGTAGCATCAAGATGCGCAAATGTTGTTGCTGGTGCAGGATCTGTATAATCGTCTGCAGGAACATATATAGCTTGTATAGATGTTATGGATCCATTATTTGTGGAAGTTATCCTTTCTTGCAATTCTCCCATCTCTGTACCAAGCGTTGGTTGATATCCAACTGCAGAAGGTATCCTACCTAAAAGAGCAGAAACCTCTGAACCTGCTTGTGTAAAACGGAATATATTATCTATAAAAAGAAGAACATCTTGTTTTTCTTCTTCTCTAAAGTATTCAGCTACAGCGAGTGCAGATAAAGCAACTCTTGCTCTTGCTCCCGGTGGTTCGTTCATCTGACCGTAGACCAACGCTGTTTTTTCTATTACACCGGAATCTTTCATTTCAAGCCAAAGGTCGTTCCCTTCTCTTGTTCTTTCTCCAACACCGGCAAACACAGAATAACCACCATGCTCTGTAGCAATATTGTGTATAAGCTCCATTATGACGACGGTCTTGCCAACACCAGCTCCACCAAAAAGACCAATCTTGCCACCTTTCCTATAAGGCTCTAAAAGATCTATTACTTTTATGCCTGTATTCAAAACTTCTATTTTAACATTTTGGTCCTGCAAAGAAGGTGCCGGTCTGTGTATTGGATAATATGATTTTGTTTTTACTGGGCCAACTTCGTCAACGGGTTCACCAACTACATTTATTATTCTTCCAAGAACTTCTTTCCCAACTGGTACTTTTATTACTTCGTTCGTATCAAGAACAGGCATCCCTCTAACAAGCCCGTCAGTAGAATCCATTGCTATGGTTCTAACCATATTGTCGCCAAGATGTTGTGCTACCTCTACTGTAAGATTCCATTCTTTATCTGATATAGCAGGGTTGCTTATCTTTAAGGCGCCATATATCTTTGGCAAAGCTCCAGAAGGAAATGCTACGTCCACAACTGGACCAATAACTTGTTTGACAACACCATGTGCTATATTTTCTTTAGCCTGAACCATATCAAAACACCTCCATCACATAGACTCTAATGCTTCTTTACCACCAACTATTTCGCTAAGCTCAGTCGTAATAGCCGCTTGTCTTTGTCTGTTATATGCAAGGACAAGTCTTTTCATTATATCCTCTGAATTCCTCGTAGCATTCTCCATAGCGGTCATTCTTGCGCCATATTCACTAGTAAGGCTTTCTAAAAGCAGTCTGTACATTTCTATCTTAACGTATTTTGGGACGACCGCCTCTAATATACTCTCTTTATCGGGCTCATAAATATACATGTCTTCATCTTTACTGTAAGACAACTCTTGTGGAACTATCGGGAATAACCTGTCTATTTTTATGCTATAAGACATTGCTGATTTAAATTCATTATACACAACAACTAAAGAATCAAAATCACCCTCCATATAGTGTTCAATAAGCCTTTCACTTATATATGAAGCATCTTCATAGCTGGGCGTTGCTTCAACCCTGTAGTTGTCACCAATATTTTTGTATCTTTTTTTGAAGTATTCATATGCTTTCCTACCAATAAAATCGATCACACAATTAGTTTCATTAAGACCAGCTTCTTTTATATATCTTTCTGCTGTTCTGATAATGTTTGAATTATAAGAACCGCAGAGCCCCCTATCAGAAGATATAACAAGCAGTCTTGTCTTTGATATATCTCTTCTCCTTAAAAGAGGGTGTTCGAATATATCTATTTTATTTTTGAGAGAATCCATTATTGATATTATCTTGTAAGCATAAGGCCTTATCGACAATAAAGAACCTTGGCTCCTCCTTAGTTTTGAAGCAGCCACCATTTTCATCGCCTTCGTTATTTGGCGAGTGTTCTTTACTGTGTTTATCCTTTTTCTAAGATCCCTTAACGATGCCATCTTTTTACCACGTCTTCTATTATTGGATTCAACTTGGTCTTTATATCATCGCTCAGAACTTTCTTGTCCTTTAAATCTGTAAGCACTGATGGTGATTTTAATTTTAATTCGTCTATTAATGCAGTACTTACTTCTTCTATAAGATCAACTGGCACATCATCAACAAAACCACTGTTGGCCATATAAATAACCGCAACCTGTTCTTCTACAGGGACTGGTGAATATTGTTTTTGTCTCAATACAGCCATTAACCTTTGCCCTCTATCAAGCTGTTTCTTTGTGGATTTATCAAGATCAGAACCAAATTGAGCAAAAGCGGCAAGTTCTCTATATTGCGCCAGTGTTATCCTTAACATTCCTGCAACTTGCTTCATCGCTTTTATTTGTGCATTACCACCGACTCTTGATACAGATATACCAGCGTTAACTGCTGGTTTTTGTCCTGAATTAAAAAGATCAGCTTCAAGATAGATCTGTCCATCAGTTATAGATATAACGTTAGTCGGTATGTACGCAGAAACATCTCCTGCCTGCGTTTCTATTATTGGTAGAGCAGTAAGACTTCCACCACCTTTTTCTTTACTCATTTTTGCAGCACGCTCGAGTAACCTTGAGTGACAATAAAAAATATCTCCAGGATAAGCTTCTCTACCCGGAGGCCTTCTTAACAACAAGGAGAGCTGTCTATATGCTTGTGCTTGTTTTGTAAGATCGTCATAAATAACAAGCGCGTGTTTTCCGTTATCCCTAAAATACTCCCCGATAGTACAACCAGCATAAGGAGCCAGATACTGTAACGGTGCTGGTTGAGAAGCTGTAGCACTTACAACTGTTGTATACTCCATGGCTCCACTTGTACTTAATTTATCTATAACAGCGGCTACTGTTGATTGTTTCTGTCCAATAGCTACATATATACAATGAACATCCTGACCTTTCTGATTTATTATGGTATCTATCGCTATTGCCGTCTTACCTGTTTTTCTATCACCTATTATTAGCTCTCTTTGCCCTCTACCTATTGGTGTCATTGCGTCTATTGCCTTAATGCCTGTTTGAAGTGGTTCTTTAACTGGCTGTCTGTATATTATCCCCGGTGCTTTAACTTCTATTCTTCTTTTTTCTTTTGATCTTATCTCTCCTTTTCCGTCCAAAGGGAATCCTAGTGGATCTACAACTCTACCCATTAGTTCTTCGCCAACAGGTATTTCTATTATTCTGCCTGTCCTTTTTACAACATCACCTTCTTTAACAAGTTCTGATTCACCAAATATAACAACGCCAACGCTGGCTTCTTCAAGATTGAGTATCATCCCATATGTGTGTTCACCAAATTTAACAAGTTCTCCCGTCATTGCTTTATCAAGACCATAAACTTTAGCAACTCCGTCCCCCACATTTAAAACGATACCGGCCTCTGAGACCTCTATCGACTTAGAGAAATTGCTTATTTGTTCACTTATCAATCTGCTTATTTCATCTGCTCTAAGTTGTTCCATAAAAAAACTCCTTGTTTATTTGAGCTCTGTTTCCATTTTCTGTAAATGACCTAAAATAGAATAATCAACAAATTTGTCTCCAACCATACCTCTAAAACCCGCAACTAGTTCTTTGTCCTTAACAACATCAAGCTCTGTCTTCATGCCGACTATATTTGACACAACCTCTAATATACCAGAAATATCCTCTGTAGAATATTCGTCTGATATCTTTAACTCTCCACCGACAATACCCTTAGATCTATTTACCATTTCTTTATAAGCATAGAATATCTCAAAAATATCTTTTATTCTTTTTCTCTCAACCACAAGCAGCAAGAACCTGTTCATTTTTTCATTAACTGATCCATTAAATATTTTGTTAGTAAGTTCTATTTTTTTGATCTGCGGCACCACGGGTGATACAAGAACCTCATAAAGTTCTCTATCGTTAGCCGACAAATACTCTATGACCTTGATGAAATCATCTATCAAAGAAGACCGACACGAATTAAAAAGTGCTTCTGCATAAACCCTAGAGATTTTTGATATGCCCCGCTTCATCTACCTAACCCCTTGCTAGCACCAGACATATTTTTACTTTCATTTATATACGAAGTCCTTTGTTTATTGGTTATAGATAAAGAGATATCATCTTTTGCTGATCTTATTAGTTGTGTAATAAAATTATCTTTAAGTAATCTCCATGCAAGCGTTCTTTCTGAGTGTATCCTTTGCTTACCTTCATTAATTATAGATGAAGAAAGTTTTTGGCTTTCGGCAAAAACAGTCTCACCAATAGTGACTCCCTCTTTTTCTGCATTAAGAAGAAAAACTCGTCCATCTTGCTCTATATTTTTAAATTTATAACTGATGTCTTCTAGCCTCTTTTGTGCTTCTTCTCTTAACTTTTGACTGTTGTTGCTATCACTAATATAAGTCTCTTTTCTTTTAGAAAGAAAATTACTGAGCGGTTTCCTCAATATTAATATTAAGGCACCAAAAAATAATATAAAGTTAACACTAGAGAATGCAACAGATCTTAAGCTCTCGGCCATATAACTTTAAACCACCTCTTTAAATAACTTATCTTTTATTTGGTCTATCAAAATTTTTGAATTACCATTTAGTTTAACCAGCTCTAAAGACAGTTCTTTCTGGACAACAGCTCTGTTCTGCTCAAGAAGTTCATTCATCTTTTCTTTTGATGATCTTATATCTGCATCTGCCTTTCTTTTATATTCATCAATTTTTGAAATCCTGATCTGCTTTGCCCTATTTTCATAATCATTCCATTTTATATCATATTCCTTTTTTATCCTGTCGTATTCAAACACAAGTTCTTCTGCTTCTTTTTTTGCCAAACGAGTTTTTTCATCCCTTAGAACTAGTGTTTCAAGAACTCTATTAAAAACAAATCTTGATAGAATGATAACGCTAATAGACACCAAAAACAGTTGTATGTAGAAAGTCTTGTTTATACCAAGTTGTTCAAAAATAGAGTTTATAAGTTCCATAGGAACAAAGTAGTATCATCGGCTAAAATTTTAGTCAACAAAACCTGATAACAATCATGATATTAAAGCGTATTTTTTAAGCTTGCTATAAAGGGTAGACCTTGGAACCCCAAGAGCCCTGCTTGTACTTGAAATATTAAATTCGCATCTTGTGAAAGCATCCTCGACCAATATTTTTTCCATATCCTCAAGAGTTTGCCTGTTAGAATTATTAAAAGTACGTTTACTTATGCCAAACATATCCCATGTTATTTGTTTCTCTCCATATAGACTATTTATCTTTGCACGTTCTACAGCGTTTTTAAGTTCTCTTACGTTGCCGGGCCAGTCATGCTTAAGAAGATTAGGCAAAACCTCCTTAGAAAATTTATAAGTAGAACCACAAAAATGTTTTAATAAAGCTTCTACATCTTCTGGTCTTTCTCTTAATGGTGGAAGCTCTATTTTAAATCCCTCTATCCGATAATAGAGATCTCTTCTAAACCTGCCATCGCCAGAAAGCTCAACAAGATCCCTGTTGGTGGCAAGTATGACCTTTGCCCTGTGTTTTAAAGAAACATCACTACCAACTGGTTTAACTTCTTTATACTCTATGGCCCTTAAAAGTTTTGCCTGACCTCTTGGTGTCATTTCTCCTATCTCATCAAGAAAAAGGAAACCGTCATCAGCCTCAATAAAAGCACCTTTCCTTTCTGCAACAGCATCTGTAAATGATCCTTTCTTATGACCAAATAATTCACTTTCAAGTAAGGTCTCTGTCATTGCCCCACAATTAACACATATAGCATTCCCTTTACCACTAACCTGCTTAATAGCCCTAAACACCATTTCTTTACCTGTACCACTTTCACCGCAAAGGCAGATAACATCAGCTGTAGCAGAGTATACAACGCTCCAAGCAAGCGCCTTTAACATCCTTGGACTTTTTGCGACAACACCTTTGATCTCTACATCTATCCCCTCAACATTCATCCTTAAAAGATCTTCCTCATTCTTTAACACCTTAAAAGAAATACTCATAAACAACCCTCCGTGATTTAATAAAAAAACCATACAGCAAGTCTTGTGCCAAAAGATGAAACTTGTGTTTTTATTTTAGTTTAAACAATTGAGAAGATTTTAATTGTAACATTATTGAAAAAAGTTATATAGAACGAATAACATTTCTGACGGATGATAGGCTGTTATCTTTTCCTATCTGTTCAGCATCTATCTGTGAGGCTTTACTTATAACAAGATCGTCTATATTAGAAAAAGTACAAGCCCTAATAAGAACGTCTTGTGAGTCTCTTAGTAATATTGGTCTTTGAACATTCTCGAATTTAGATGAAGAAATAAGAACAGACCTTGATCTATCTATCATTACTCTTTGTGAACTAAGACCTCTGAGCATTATGTTCTCTGAGTTATATACAACAATTCTATTAACATTATTTACAGCCTCTATTATTATATCTTTGGCATCTCTTATTATAAAATCAGCCATGTTTCTTGAATTAAGTTTCACTATTATCTGCATCCCTTCTTGTCTTAAAGAAAGAAGTTCATTTAATTCTTCTTGTGTCCCAACAACGTGTTCAAGGCCCATTGCCACCCTTAAGTCCTTAATGCTAAAACCACCGTCTTTAACAAGAGAAACAGCTCTTCTTAATGCCTGAGATGTTATAACAACAGAACTAGCATTGCTCTCGCTGGAGAGTGCTACCATTCCGCAAACACCTGCATTCTCATTAAGAACTGGAGCACCGCTAAAACCTTTGTTAAGATATATAGGAAGTCTTCTTAGATCTCTAAATTTTGTTTGGATCATCTCGTCAGAATTAAGTACTAACAATTGATCTTTATGATATGCAGCAACAAGAACCTTTTGCTGACAGTTGTCAGAAATATCAAAAAATGAGCTTAAACTGTTTGGAGCGCTAAGGATTAGAATGTCGTTCAATTCATCATAAAAAAGTATAGAAAGTTCTGAACCACTGTATTCACCATTATTTATCTTTATTTTGTTTGCACCCAAAAGGACGCTATTAACAAGGTGAAAGCTGGTTAATATCATTGGTTTTTTTGTGTTTTCATCATAAATAGCAAATCCTGCACCACTAGAAATGGCTTTAGAATTGCTATCTTGTACTGACAAACTAAAAACCCCTTCAAGTGAGTTGGCAAATATTCCTGAAGACATTAAAAATACTGTCGTCGCTATTATTGTTATTATCTTCATATTAATACCTATCGGAATTTATTCTTGTTATCTTTAGCAAAAAGATATAAAAGCATTGTCTATGGCATGGGAATATTCTGAAAAAACAAAAAAGTTGTTTACTGACGCAATAAACAACAATAAAAACGCACACATAGGGGAAATAGAAAACCCTGATGGTGATGGCTTCCACGGATCTTTGGTGTGTGGTGATGCCATCAAATTAACCTTTAGAGTCAAAAAAGACGAAAAACACCCAGAAAATGACATAATAACACAGGCGAAATACCTTACCTTTGGATGTACTTCTGCCATTGCCGCAAGCGAAGCGCTTTGTGCAATAATTGAAGAAGGTAAATATACACCAATAAAAGCAATGGCACTCACCAAAGACGATATTGTTGCTTTCCTTGATGGACTACCAACTCAAAAGATTCACTGCTCTATAATGGGCATAGAGGCTTTATACGCCGCTGTTCATGACTGGGCAAAAAAAAGAGGTGTTGATCTTAAAAAATTTGGGATAAACAATGAATGTTTAATAAAGGACAAAGAGCACGAAAACAACGAACAAAGAATAGTGTGTCGTTGTCTTGGAATGAATGAAAAATATATAAAAGACCAAATACAAGACCTTAAATTAAAAACATTAGATGACGTTATAAGTACTATAAAGGCCGGCAGTGTTTGTGGATCTTGCATAGAGGAAGCAGGCGGAATAAAGGATATCCTTAATGATGTTTGGGGAGAAAGTAAAAATACAGAAAACAAAACAAATCCTGTTGAAGCAAAAACTCCATATCAAATAGCGAAAGAAATAGAAAGGGTAGTTGAAAATGACATACTTCCTATACTTCAAAAAGATGGTGGTGGTTTAGAGATAATAGATATAAGGGGCAAAGAACTTTATTTCAAACTAAAGGGTGCCTGTAAGTCCTGTCATGCGGCAAATGACACTATAGAATATACTGTGCAAAAAATACTCAGGGATAAAGTGGACAAGGACGTTAAGGTAATACACATAAAATAAGTGGAGCTTCTAAGAAATGAGTAAAATAACATATCTTGATTACAACGCTACAACACCAATAGATGCTAGAGTCCTTGAAGTAATGCTGCCATATTTCAAAGAAAAATATGCTAACCCAAGTAGTAAATATAGATTTGCGATGGATATAGCTGCCGACGTAGAAAAGGCAAGGGCCATAATAGCCAACTGCCTTGG
>CAYPMK010000014.1:0-13948 GCA_964411885.1 uncultured Bdellovibrionales bacterium | reverse complement strand
GAATCAATACTTTTTCAATTAGACAAATTAGGGTTCTGTATTTCTTCTGGTTCAGCTTGCACCTCTGGCTCATTAGAGCCAAGCCACGTCTTAAGAGCAATGCAAGTACCAATAACCTCTGCCCACAGCAGCCTCAGAATAAGCCTTGGAAGATTCACAAAAGAAGAAGAAGTTGAAGCTTTTATAGATACTTTACCGACTATAATATCAAGACTAAGAGAGATCTCTCCTTTTTGGGACAAAAAGAACAATAAACCAAACGATAAAGCCATACAATATAGTTGCCAGAGTTAACAGCGTCTAAATATGAGAACAATTTATATAGTTGCAACACCTATTGGAAATTTAAAAGATATCTCTTTTAGAGCTATTGAAACCCTAAAAAATGTTGATGTAATACTTGCAGAGGATACCAGAAGGAGCAAAACACTTTTGGACCAATACTCCATCCAGACACCAATGATCTCTCTTCATAAATTTAATGAATACTCAAGAATATCCAAAATCAAAGAGTTATTAGAAGAAGGAAAAGATCTTGCCTTGATATCTGATGCAGGAACGCCTTTGATTTCAGACCCCGGAGCAAACATAATTGAATATTCATTTGATAATCAAATAAAAATAGTCCCAATACCCGGCCCATCTTCTTTAAGTAGTATACTATCCATAAGTGGATCTAATCTAACTGAAACACCAGCCGTTTTTTTGGGGTTTATGCCACATAAAAAAGAAAAGACAAAAGAGCTTTTAAATAAAACACTCAGAATGGGGTATTCCTGCATAGTTTTTGAGTCACCTTTAAGAATAAATGAATTCCTTAAAATGACAAGACAACTAGAAATTCCAACAGATCTTGTAATAGGCAGGGAACTTACAAAGATTCACGAAGAAGTGATCAAGATAAAACATGAAGAAGAATTAATAGAATTAAAAGAAAAAGGTGAATTTGTTATCTTTATCAGCCCAGTAAAAAAACATAATAATATTAATAAGGTAACAAAAATAACAGAAGACCCTAAAGACACAAGAGCTCTATCAAAACTGCTGGCTAACTATTTAAATATAGAGCAAAAAAAGGCCTATTCAATACTATTGGACCTAAAGACCAATTTAAACGAAAAAGACTAACCCATGCGGGTGCTTCCGTCAAAAACAACACCCTCTTCCATTGATATAGATGGGGCAGATAAATTTCCCTTTATCATAGCTGGCTTGTATATTTCTATTTTGTTCTTTGCCAAAACATCACCAACAATTCTTCCACTTATAATAACAACGTCTGCTGTAATATTGCCTGAAACAAAACCAGTATCTTCTACTATAAGGATATCATTAGTAAATATTTCTCCTTCAAAAGTCCCCCCCAAACGAAGAACCCCCTCAAAAGAAAGCCTACCTTTAAACTCGCAACCATTCTGGATAAGTCCAGATACATTATCATTAAGTTTTATATTATTCTGTTTTTGCTTCATAAACCCTCTTTGTTTTAGTTAAAGAATAATCCCAATATTCTTTCAAAATCTTCTTTATTAAAATACTCTATCACAAAAGATCCTTTTTCATAAGAACCCTTAATATTAACTTTTGTGTGGAATTTCTGCCTTAGATTATCTTCTATAGAATTAAATAAATCTTCTTTCTTATTAATATTATTGCTCTTTTTAAGAGGTGCTTTTATTCTATTTATTAAGCTCTCTGTGTCTCTAACAGATAGATCTTTTTCTACTATTTGTTGCGCTACTTTATTTCTGTGTTGATCATTATCTAATGAACACAAAAGTTTAGCGTGTCCAACACTTATTCTCCCCGTTCCTATATCTGTTTGTATATTATCAGGAAGTTTCAATAATCTTAAACAGTTAGTAACAGTACTCCTGTCTTTCCCTACTTTTCTAGAAACATCTTCTTGTGTCATATTGTATTCATCTATTAATTGTTTATAAGCTCTACCCTCTTCTATCGCATTTAGATCAGCTCTTTGAATATTCTCTATAAGAGCAGTTAAAAGAGTGGCTTTATCGGACATTTCTTTAAAAATAACAGGTACTTCTTTTAAACCAGCTTGCTTTGATGCTCTCCATCTTCTTTCGCCAGCTATTATCTCATAAGTATCATTACCCCTTTTTCTAACTATTATGGGTTGGATTAAACCATTTTCTTTAATAGATTCAGATAATTCATTTATCTCTTCTTGTGCAAATCTTTGTCTTGGTTGTTGACTTGAAGCTATTAGCTTATCTATTGGACACATAAAATAGGAATTACTATTATTTGTATTTTCATATCTTGTTAATTGTTCATTTGGCCTATCTTCAAACTGAGCTTCTGGTAAAAGAGCTGCTAGCCCCCTGCCCAAAGCCTTCCTAGTATGTGGTCTGTTGTTCTCGTTCCTTAAATCTGTAGTCATTGTTCATGACCTCCTTTGTAAGATTTAGATAACTTATAGCTCCGCTCGAATTAATATCATATAGAAGTACCGGCTTGCCATAACTAGGAGCTTCGCTCAACCTAACATTCCTTGGTATTATAGAGCTAAAGACCTTGTTCTTAAAATGTGATTTTATTTCGTTAGCTATTTCATAAGAAAGTCTATTTCTTTTATCAAACATGGTTAAAAGAATGCCTTCTTCGACGAGGTTTGGGTTAAGTCTTTTTCTTATCAGTTCAACTGTTTTAAGAAATTTGCTTATCCCTTCTAATGCAAAATACTCACATTGTAGTGGTATTAAATATGATGTCGCCGCTGTTAGTGCATTTATTGTTAAAATACCCAAAGACGGGGCACAGTCTATTATTATATAATCATAATTATTTACGACGGTGTTTATAGCATCCTTTAGCCTTGTTTCTCTTGCCATCTCATTCACAAGTTCTGGTTCAGCGCCTACAAGATCCCTGCCAGAAGGAGCTATGTCGAGGTAGTTTAGTTCTGTTTTTCTTATGATGTCTCTTAAACTTAACTCACCCATGATGACGTGATAGATGTTCGCTGACTCATAAACATCTGCCTCAAGTCCAAGTCCAGAACTTGCATTTGCTTGAGGATCAAAATCTATCAATAGTGTCTTTTTTTCTGCAGCGGCTAGAGAAGCTGCAAGATTTATTGCTGTTGTTGTTTTTCCAACACCACCTTTTTGGTTAGCCACCGCAATAACTCTACCCATAAGGCCTCCTATTAACTAACAGGATCTAAAACTTTTCGTAGTATAATGTATTTAGATAACATCTGCAATATATATATTTTAATATGTTCCACGTGGAACATATTACTTTTTTTAAATATAAGATATTATTTTAATTAGATTTTTTTATATTATAACACTCACAAAGTATATGATCTCTTAATTTTTCAGCTGCAAAGTCTCTACAAGCTTCATATGGATAATTAATTATTTTGTGTTGGTATTTTAGTTGTTCCAAACTTTCACTAGTTGTCATTAGAACAATCTTTGTTTTTTCTTCAAGTCCAAAAAAGTGCTGACAAATTTCATTATACCTACCTAGCGCTCTACTAACAACAATGTCAAAAGGAGAATTAAGGGACTGAAATTTACTATTTATCGTCGAGAGATTATTTAATTCAAGCTTATTAACACAATGATCTATAAAGTCTGTCTTCTTTATTATCGGCTCCAAAGCCAAGACCTTGTTTTCTTGGAGCACAACAGCAAGCACTATTGCTGGAAAACCACCTCCACTGCCAACATCCAAAATATCACCTTTATATGAATTATCGCTAATATATTTTGCTAGACAAAGACTATCTAAAACATGTTTAATCCAAAAACCTTCTTCATCCCTTATAGAGCTTATATTATAAACTTTATTCCATTTAAAATATAATTCTTTTAATAATTCAAACCTCTTTACCAAAGAGACTAAGTCTTTATTATCAAAGAAATTTTTTAATATATGTTCCACGTGGAACATTATATCACCCCTCGTTTTTTATAGACCAACAAAGTATCAATGGCCGCAGGGGTAAGCCCCGGTATCCTGCTTGCTTGTCCTAAATTAATAGGTTTAATTTTATTAAGCTTTTCTCTTACTTCAACAGACAGATTTTTTAGTTTTGAATAATCGGTCCCTTCTTTAATACTTATATTTTCAAGTTCAGACCTATCTTTTATTCTGGCTCTTTCTATTTTAATATAACCTTCATATTTTATTTCCGTTTCAATTTCCCTTGAATAACTTAGCACAAGATCTCTAATCTCATCATCTAAATGATTTTCAAAATCAAGAAGCCTTTGTTCTGGCCTCTTTAATAGCTCAAAAATACTTTTACTTTCTTTTGCAAAACCTTTTACCGTTTTTTGCTTAAGATATAAAAGAGCCTTGTTTATTAGACCCCACTTTTCTAATACCATTTTACTTGTTTTTTCATCTATCAGTTTGTTTTCTTTAGCAAAATCAAGAAGTCTTATGTCGGCATTATCTTCTCTAAGATACAATCTATTCTCAGACCTTGAGGTGAACATTCTATAGGGTTCGTCTACTCCTTTGGTGACTATATCATCTATAAGCACACCAATATAAGACTGTTCTCTTGGAAAACTAATAAGAATATTTCCTAACGCTTTGGCCCCTGCGTTAAATCCTGCAAGAAAACCTTGAGCTGCAGCCTCTTCATACCCCGAAGTTCCGTTTATTTGTCCTGCAAAGAAAAGACCAGATATAAGTTTAGATTCTAGATATAGGCTTAGCTCTCTTGGGTCTATACAATCATATTCAACAGCATAAGCCGGCCTTGTTATTTTAGCTCTCTCAAGTCCGTCTATAGTTCTGTAAAACTGCTCTTGGATATCTATTGGTAATCCAGTTGAAACACCGTTTGCGTATATTTCAATATTATCAATGCCTTCTGGCTCTAAAAAGATCTGGTGAGATTCTTTATCGGGAAACCTTGAAACCTTGTCTTCTATTGAAGGACAATACCTTGGACCTTTTGAACTTATTTTACCGCTATACATGGGGGCGAGTTTTATGTTCTTCTCTATTAGTTCATGTGTTCTTTTATTAGTTCTCGTCAAAAAACAACTTAGTTTCTTTATGTTAGACTTTTTGTCATACAAAGAAAAGCCTTTAACTTTATCGTCGTGGACTTGTTCTTCTAGACCAGAAAAATCTATACTCCTTGAGTCAAAACGAGCAGGAGTTCCTGTTTTGAACCTAAAGATAGTATGACCAGTGTTTTTAAGGAAAGCAGAAAGTTCGTCGCTGGACTTTTCTCCAGAACGACCTCCATTAACCGTGGAGTTACCATAATGAAGTTTTCCACCAAGAAAAGTCCCTGGACAAAGAACAACTGCACCAGATAATATATCTATACCTTCACATGTTTTAACGCCTTTTACGACGTTGTTTTCTATTATTAAAGAAGATACTTCTGCTTGGAAAAGATCCAGCATATTTATCGAGGATAATCTTTTTTTCATTTCCATTGAATAAAGTATTTTATCTGCCTGCACCCTTGTCGACTGTACGGCAATACCTTTTTTACTATTAAGAAGTCTATACTGTATCCCTGTTTGATCTATGACATAAGGCATAAGGCCTTTAAATACTGCAAGTTCTTTTACCAAATGACCCTTTGCAAGCCCTCCTATTGCTGGGTTACAAGACATCCATGCAAGCCTATCAAGACTCATGGAAACAAGTAAGGTTTTTGCTCCAGATCTTGCAGACACAGCAGCTGCTTCGCAACCAGCATGCCCTCCACCGACGACAATAACATCATATAATTCCATATTATTTACCTATACAGAATTTAGAGAAGAGCTCATCCAAAACTTTTTCACTTATGTCCTCTTCTCCAAGCATTTTGTTTATAACAGAGATTGAGTCCCTTAACATAAAAGAAAAAATATCTGCAGAAATTTGATCTGATAATCCATTTTGAAGAGTTTGAATACTCATTTTTATGTTGTTTAAGTAATTGATTTGTCTAGTATTAACAGAAAAAACATTAGATCTTTGACTATCTGTTTTAATGTTTTGACTAATCAAACTAAATATATTTTCTTTTAATTTTACTATGCCTTCACCAGTAAAAGTAGAAACATAATGTACGTCTTTGTCTAGCTTTTTAACATTATGAATGTCGATCTTATTTCTAACTTTTAAAACAACAAAGGATTTCTCAACAAAAACATCGTCATCTGATACTTCTATAATTATAGTCGCTGTATTTTTTATATCAGAAACTTTCTTTATCCCTTCTTTCTCTATATCGCTTGTAACATCTTCTCTTAGCCCTGCTGTATCTATAAAAGTGACCTCCACTCCATCGACGACAATATCTTCTTCTATATAGTCTCTTGTTGTGCCGGGGGTATGGTGAACAATAGCTCGTTCATACTCTATCAATTTATTGAATAAAGAGGACTTACCAACATTTGGCCTGCCAACAATAACAACACGCATGGTGTCTGATACATCCTTAACAAGAGAAGCAGAATTGATTATAGAATTAATATCCCGTTCGACACCGTCTAAGATAGATTTTGCTTTCCTTGGATCGAACACATTAAGCCCTTCATCAGAAAAGTCTATATCTGCTTCACATATTGAGCTTAACTCTACAAGTATCTTTTTTATAGAAAGAAGCCTGTCTGATAATTCTCCTTTTAATATGCGTCCTTTTTGTTTTGCCATGTTAACATTTGAAGAATTTATTATATCAAGAACAGCCTCTGCCTGTATGAGATCCATCCTACCGTTCAGATAAGCCCTTTTTGTAAACTCGCCGTTCGTGGCCATTCTTAGTAATGGATGACTCTTGAGCATGCTTTTTATTATATGATCGACAACAGAAGGATTACCATGACAGAATATTTCACAAGAATCTTCTCCTGTATAGGATTCTGGAGACTTGTAATAAACAAGCATAACATCGTCTATTGTGCTTTTAACATAATACATGTGGCGCTCTTTACACAGTTTGGCGCCAAAGAAATCAGAAACTATATGTTTTGAATCAGGCCCGCTGACCCTTATTGCTGAAACGCCTGCTCTTCCTGCAGGAGTTATCTCTGCTATTATATTATCCTTCTTGAGAGGATCCATTTCCGTTATTTGTAACTCTACTTATTTTTATTTTCTTGTACAAACCTTCTCCCTGTGACTCACTCTTTAAGTCACCTTCTGCTTGGACAAGCATGTGTACCATTCTTCTCTCTGCCGGATTCATTGGTTTTGTTATATATGGTCTATTGCTCCTTCTAACTGTGGATGATATTTTGTTAACATAGCTTTTTATAAAATCTTCTCTTTCTTTCTTGAAATCCCCTGCATCAACTATTATGTTCATTCCAAGGTCGCCGCGTACTGTAGCTTTTATAACTATATGTTGCAGAGAATCCAAAAGACGTCCCTTTGATTCGGTAAACACATTTACGTCTTCTCCGGCAAGCACATATCTTACAGCCTCGTCTTCTACTGTCTCTGAAACAGATAAAGAAAAACCAGATTCTTTGATTATGGATTCTAGTAACTGTTTTATCTTTTGTCTGGTCTCTGCATGTTCAGGAGTGAACTCTTTCTTTTTGGCTTTTATACGTATATCTCTTTTGCCTGTTATTACCGTTAAGAATTTCGGCGGCATTAATTCATACTCTATGTGGTTACAATTAAAATAGTCTCTAGCTTTTTCTTTGGCTTCTTCAAGTGTGTTACCTACAAATTCTCTGAAATCTTCCATTTTTTGAAATTCCTCCGGAATATTATTTCTTAGCTTCTAAAATCTTGTTCGTGGCTATCTGCTGTATAATACCAAGAAGTGTGCTGAACATAATGTAAAGAGTGAGCCCGCTTGGCAGATTAAGCATCAAAACAGTAAATATAACTGGCATCATATACAACATTATCTTTGCTTGTGTTGGATCCATCGTCGGATTTGGTGTCATCTTTTGTTGTATGAACATCATGCCTCCCATTAAAAGAGGAAGTATGTAATAATGATCCTTCATAGAAAGGTCTGTTATCCAGAATATGAAAGGCGACCTATAAAGTTCAACAGAGTTAGCTAGAACTTTGTAAAGAGCGATAAAGACTGGTAGTTGTATAAGTATCGGCAAACATCCGCTCATGGGGTTCATCTTGTGTGTTTTCATAAAACTTAACATTTCCCTGTTAAGCTTTTCTTTATCGTCTTTATACTTTTCTTGTAAAGATTTTAAATGTGGTTGAAGCTCTTGCATCCTCTTCATTGATTTCATTGCCTTGTGTTGTAATGGAAACATTAAAAGCCTAACAAGTAATGTAAGTATTAATATTGCAACACCATAATTAGCAATTAAACTATAAAAGAATTTCATAAGCTCAAGCATTGGGACCGAGATGAAAGAAAGCCAACCATAATCTATGGCTTCTGAAAGTGTAGGATCTACTTTCCTCATATATGTAACATCTTTTGGCCCAGCAAAAAGTTTTAAATTACTTATAGGACCTGTCTCTTTTAGGCTAACTGAAGTAGAACAAAGTCTTTCGTTTTGTATACAAGTAGAAGAAACATCAGACATCGTGTGCCCGTCACTCAATATAGCCAACATAAAATATCTGTCAGAAATAGCCACCCACTTAAAAGTGTTGGTAAAGTATATAACACCTTTTTCTAATATGTCCTTAAGCTCTGTCCTCTCTACTTTATCCTGTAATACAGAGTATAAAAGAACTTCTTTTTTCCTCTTATCAGGATCCTCAGAAAGACCATAGTGTTCGTCGCTTACATCAGATACTTTTGAATAGACCCTAAATTGTAGTGGTTCTTTTGATGTTCTCTTTATTGAAAGCGAAACTACATATGAATCCTTGTCTAATACATAGTTCACTTCTGTTCCTTTATCATCGGAGAAAGACACTTCGTTAGGAGCAATCTGTCTCGCCTTCATGTTAACATTATCAAGTCCAGATATATGAACAGCACCTGTTGTTTCAACATCAGACCCAAAGAATCTTATAAAATTCTTGTGCTCGTCTTTATAATCCTTGAACACGATTTGGCTAATTGTTGCCCCCTTTGAATTCACCCCTACCTTTATATAAGGATTCTCAATGAAGTATGTTTGACCACCTTGCATTTTGGTCATCTTAACTTTTGGAGCTTCTTTTATTGAGTCATTAGTTGCTGCTTGTACTTGTTCTTTAATCTGAGTTTCTTGAACAGGGGTTTTGCTCTTTTTGTCATTAAATAAAAAAGGCCACCCTATAAGAACCAACATACTCAGGGCAAGGGCAAGGAACATCTTTTTTTCCATGTTTATTACACTCCTATATCAACGGATCATATCCACCATCATTTAAAGGTGAACATTTTAATAATCTTCTTAACAACAACCATGTGCCTGTCATAGAACCATACTTTCTTAACGCTTGAATGCCATACTCAGAACAAGTAGGATAAAACCTGCAATTATTTCCAAAAAGTGGAGATAAGCAAACTTTATAAATTCTTATCAAGATCACCATGATGCTTGATATTGTTTTATCTAATTGTTTTAGCAAGACCATCAACAATTCTTTCAAGCTCATCCCTCATCTCTTTATCGAAATTAGAAAATCTAACCCCTTTCTTTGATATAAGGCACAGGGATAGTTTTTCTTTCCTTTCTTTATCAAGAACAGGATCTATCTTATGTAAAACAAGTTCTCTAAAAATCCTTTTTATCCTGTTCCTTAGCACTGGGCTCGCACTCTTAGCGCTTATCGCAAAGAAGACCCCATAGCTTTTTTCATTAAAAGCCCAAGCAATTACAAAGCGTTTAGACACCGCTCTTTCGAGAAGACTACTTTCTCTTTTGAGGGTTCTCTCTTTTTTTCTATTACTTACCACTTACTTTTAAAGATATACGCTTTCTGCCCTTAGCTCTTCTTTTCTTTAAAACTTTCTTGCCTCCGGTAGTTTCCATCCTTGTAAGAAACCCGTGAGTTCTTTTTTTGCTTTTCTTGTGTGGCTGATACGTTCTTTTCATAAATATATCTCCCGAGACTAATATGCATTAAATTAAGCCATAGATAATATTCATTTTTAGCTTGTGTCAACCACAAAAAATATGGTTTTTTGCTTCTTGCTAATTAGACCTATCTTTGCTATTAAAACTAAGCTCTACACATAAACGAAACAGAGGCATCCTATAAATGACACTTGAAGGCATTCACTTTTGGCCAGAGGTTCTTAATGCATTAAGTTTAAAGACTGGCAATCCTATCTTTAAACAGTGGATTAACATAACTTCTGCCAAATACGATCCATCAGGAAAGGTTGTAACTATCGATGTGCCTAATGCTCTCGTTAAGGACCAATTGTCAAAGGTCCTTGTTGATATATCAGAGATAATGGACCAAATAATGTTTTGTAGGACTAGCCTTGATATATGTATAAAAAAGAAAGAAGAACAACAGCCTCTAACAATAAGTCCTAGACCAATAATAGAAGCAAGGCCAAAAGCAAAAAATCAAAGTAACTTCATACCACGATTCACTTTTGAGAACTTCATAGTTGGCAGCAACAATCAGTTCGCATATGCATCTTGTTTATCTGTTGCAGCAAGACCATCAAAGTCATATAACCCTTTGTTCATCTTTGGACATTCTGGATTGGGTAAAACTCATCTGCTACATGCCATTGGAAATTATATATGTCAGTATTCACCAAGCATAAGTGTTCTATATACGAATGGAGAAAAATTCCTTAATGAATATGTAAAAGCAATAAGAGGATACTCTATTGATACTTTTAGAAAGAAATTTAGGGAAGATTATGAGGTCATTCTAATAGACGATATTCAGTTCATTGCTGGTATAGAAGGAAAAGGCAAATTCCAAGAAGAATTTTTCCATACTATCGCTTATCTTCAGGATCACAATAAACAAGTCGTAATAGCTTCTGATAAATTCCCAGATGAAATAGAGGGACTTGATACAAGATTAAGAACCCGTTTTTCTTCTGGCCTTATTTGTGACATAAAGATACCAGAACTCGAAACAAGAATAGCAATAGTCACCACTAAAGCAAAATCTGCAAATATCCCTATATCTCCAAAAGCAGCAATTAGAATAGCTGAGCTTTTTACTGGCAGCATAAGAGAACTAGAAGGTGCTGTAACAAGTATAGGTGCTTTCTCCTCTTTTGCTAACACAGAGGTCACCCCAGATTTCATAGATGAGATATATTATGATAAGAAGCTTAATATAAAGGAAAAAACAAGTATCGATATAAACAGAATAATAAAAATGGTTGCATCTCACTATCAAGTAAATACTTCTGATATATATGGAAATGACAGAAAAAAAGAATTGATCCTGCCAAGGCATGTATCTATATATATAGCAAAACAACTTACTAATAAGCCTCTTACAGAACTTGCCAGAATATTTAAAAGAAAAAACCACTCAACAATACTACATGCTTATGAAAAAATAGAAGACCTAAAGAAAACAGACCCACTGCTTAAAAAAGATATAGATTATATAATTAATGAATTAAAGAACTCTTGAACATTCTGCTGTTTAAAACACATCTAATACCTAAATAGATAAATTTAAGAACAATCTATAATATAGATATCAACAGAGCATTGTTTATAAAAAAATAAATGTTTTCATATATGTTTAGCACTTATCAACAAAAGCACAGTCCTATAATACTTATATAAACTTAAAATTAAATAAAGAATATTATTAAATTTTATGTGTGACGCTAAAACTTATTATTTCATTGATTGAAAAAAATGATTTAGTATGGCATTAAATCATAGCGGTTCAACTTAATGGAGGGGTTATGAAGTTTACAGCTAAAAAAGACGATCTTGTTAGAGAGTTAAATAAAATACAGGGTGTTAGTGAAAGACGACAAACGATGATGATTTTGTCTAATACACTAATAAATGCAGAGAGTGGAAAAGTTAGTTTTTTAGCTACTAATATGGAAACAGGAATACAAACTAACTTTGATGCTGACGTAATAGAAAAAGGAAAAACTACAGCTAATACAAGAAATCTTTACGAGATAGTAAAGAGAATAAACTCAGATATAATTGAATTCGACACTGACGAGAATAATCTTAAAATAAGTGGTGCAAGAGCAGAAGCAAAAATACCGACAATATCTGCAGCAGATTTTCCAAAAATGAATATACCAGAAAAGAAAAATTCAACTATCCTTGAAACATCAAAATTAGCGGACATGTTGGATAGGGTTATTTTTTGCTCATCGACGGATGAAACAAAATATAATTTGAATAGTGTTTATATAGACAATGGAGCCAATAAGGGGTGGTTAAGAGCTGTTTCTACAGATGGACACAGATTGGGTGTTTCTGAACAGGCCATATGTGCTTTAGAAGATATTGGAGTTTCTAAAGGTATTTTACTTCCAAGAAGAGGAGCTACTGAATTAAGGAAAATAATAGATACAACTGATAAGGTTAATTTAATGTACGACGCTGGATATATTTATATGTATGCAAATAATACAGTTGTATTCGCAAAAGAAATGGAATTGGATTATCCTGATTATACGAGAGTAATACCAAGCAAGAACGATAAAACTTTTAGGGTAAAAAGACAGGACATGTTAACAGCCCTAGACTTTGTTTCTTTGGTTTCTAATGTTAAATCAAAAACTGTTTCTTTATCTTTAAGCGACGGAGCTTTAGTTCTTAGCTCAAGATCACCAGAGAACGGAGAAACGGTCCAAGAGATAGAAGTTGATTATTCAAAGGATCAAATAGAGATAAGATTTAATTCAAGGTATTTGATGGATATATTAGCGACTAGCAAAGAAGATATTTTAGTGTTTGAGGTTGGAGATCCACTTAGTCCGGTGCTTATAAAACCAGATACAGCAGAATCAAATAATAATATCTATGTAGTAATGCCGATGAGGTTATAGTCCGAGTGTGGCAGAATTAAGATCTTTAAGGATACAGGATTTTAGGAACATAGAAGAGGCTGAACTAGATATAAAAGCCCCTTTTGTGTGCTTCTATGGTGATAATGCCCAAGGTAAGACCAATATATTAGAGGCAATATATCTTACTGCAAACCTAAGGTCGTTTAGGAGTGGTAATCATCAAGAATGGATAAGATCTGGATCTAAGTATTCTCATGTAAGCGCCCTTATAAAAGATGAACTTAGTACATATAAAATTGGATATCATCTTAGCAGGAACGAAAGACGTTATTTTATAGATACCAACAAAACAGCAGGCCTTAAAGATATTATAACAAGGATAAGGATAATATCTTATGGTCCTAACTCACACGAGCTTGTTTTGGGTGACGACGGAGAAAGAAGAAGGTTTATTGATAGGGTAGTCTATTCAATAGACCAAAAGCATCTTGATGATCTTATAATATATAACAAAGCCTTAAAAAACAGGAATGCAGCAATTAAACAGAACGAACAGTATCATATTTGGGACCACATAATTGCAAAACATGGCTCTAGAATAGTTAAAAAGAGGATAGAGTCCATAAACATGATACGAGAATATCTTGTTAACACCTTCGGTGAGTTCTTTGCCAACAAACACAAAATAGATTTGGAATATGTTCCAACAGCAGGAATAGAAGAATCACAAATATTAGACAAGTTAATAAAGACAGCAAAGATAGACGAAGACCAGCGAATGACAAGCTCTGGTGTACATAGAGACAGAATACAGATATATCTTGATGGTTACGATGCTAAAAAAGTTGTTTCTACTGGTCAGGCAAAGCTAATATCTTTTATATTTAAGATAGCAAAACTGCGTTTTATAAGAGAATATAGCAAAAGATCTCCCATATTTCTTTATGACGATGTTAGCTCTTTTTTAGACGAAAAAAGGCTTCTACAACTAATTGGAATCATTAAGAAAGAGAACGCACAAATAATATCAACTACAGTCGATAACAGCTTGTTTAGGAGATTATTTTCTGATAGTGTTCAGTTTATCACAGTGAG
>CAYPMK010000013.1:31217-35377 GCA_964411885.1 uncultured Bdellovibrionales bacterium | reverse complement strand
TAGAGTATCAAAAATGCAAGTTAACCCTGTTTTTTCAATATATAAAATGTATTTTATGCTAATTTATTCAGTAATATTAAATAATTGTTATGCTTGTTCTTTTAATACAGCATGTGCCGCGGCAAGACGCGCTACTGGCACTCTGTATGGTGAACAACTTACGTAGTTCAAACCTAGTTTATGACAAAAGATAACACTTCTTGGTTCTCCACCGTGTTCTCCACATATACCAAGTTTTATGTCTGACCTTGTGCTCCTGCCCTGAGTTACCGCCCACCTCATAAGCTCGCCAACACCCTCTTGATCTATACTAACGAATGGATCTACATCAAAGATGTTTTTGTCTACGTATTCAGGTAAGAAGTTGCCTGCATCGTCTCTGCTCATACCAAGTGTTGTTTGAGTAAGGTCGTTAGTACCGAATGAGAAGAACTCTGCCGTTTGAGCAATGCGTGCCGCTGTAACAGCCGCTCTTGGAAGCTCTATCATGGTACCTATAAGGTACTGTAAATTAA
Organism: uncultured Bdellovibrionales bacterium; assembly: GCA_964411885.1. GTDB lineage: Bacteria > Bdellovibrionota > JAFGOL01 > JAFGOL01 > JAFGOL01 > JAKLHL01. The sequence goes on along the minus strand of CAYPMK010000013.1, from coordinate 34,862 downwards.
CACCAGACTTTTTAATGACTGCTTTTATTTCTTCTTCACAGTAGTTGCGAATGTAATCCAATTCTTCTTTCTTGCTGATCAGCGGGATCATTATCTCTGGAATTATTTCCATCTTTTCTGTTTTAACCAACTCACAAGCAGCGTCTATTATAGCTCTTACCTGCATTCTGTATATTTCTGGGAACGTAACACCAAGCCTGCACCCACGGTGCCCAAGCATTGGGTTCATTTCATGCAACGCTTTTGCTTTTTCTTTTAATGCAGAAACACTCACTTCCATTCTTTTTGCAACTTCTTCTATCTCTTTTTCTGTGTGTGGAAGGAACTCATGCAAAGGTGGGTCTAATAATCTTATCGTCACTGGATAGCCTTTCATTTCCCTAAAGATACCCTTGAAATCCTCTTTTTGCATTGGTTCTAGTTTTGCAAGAGCTTTTTCTCTTTCTTCAACAGTTGAGGAAAGTATCATCTCTCTTACAGCGACTATTCTATCACCTTCAAAAAACATGTGCTCTGTTCTGCAAAGGCCAATACCTTCTGCACCAAAACTCCTTGCAACTTTTGAATCATTAGGAGTGTCGGCGTTAGTCCTTACTTTTAGTTTTCTATATTTGTCTGCAAGTGTCATTATGCGTCCAAAATCTCCACTAAGTTCTGCCTTTGTTTTTGGAACATCACCCTCGTAAACATCTCCTGCAGAACCATCTAGTGTAATAACTTCACCTTCTTTGTAAGTTTTTCCGCTAGGTAGTGTAAAACTTTTTCCACTTATCACTACATCTCCACAACCAGAAACACAGCATTTGCCCATGCCTCTTGCAACAACAGCGGCGTGAGAAGTCATACCACCAGTAGCTGTTAATATACCCTGAGAAGCCACCATGCCCTTAATATCTTCTGGGCTTGTTTCGTGTCTTACTAGTATTACTTTCTTACCAGCGTTAGCCCACTCTTCTGCATCTTTTGCGCTAAAAACTATTTGTCCAGTTGCCGCACCCGGAGAAGCCGGAAGCCCTCTGGCTATTTTGGTCTTTTTTGCCTTTGGATCTAAGGTTGGGTGTAGTAATTGGTCTACCTGTTCTGGTGCTACTCTTAACACAGCTGTTTTTTCATCTATAAGTTTTTCATCTAACATATCACAAGCTATTTTTACAGCGGCAGCGGCAGTACGTTTACCGTTCCTTGTCTGCAACATATATAGTTTGCCTTTTTCAATCGTGAACTCTACGTCCTGCATATCTTTGTAGTGTGTTTCTAAAAGATCAAAAACAGAAGCTAGTTCTTTGAACACTTCTGGCATAATACTTTCTAATGTAGGAAGTGGATTTGTTGGATCTATGCTGGCCTTGTTAATAGGCTGTGGAGTTCTTATACCAGCAACAACGTCTTCACCCTGTGCGTTAACAAGGAATTCACCATAGTGGTATCTTTCTCCAGTAGAAGGGTTTCTTGTAAAAGCAACACCAGTTGCGCAGTCATCACCCATATTACCAAACACCATTGCTTGTACGTTAACTGCAGTTCCCCAATCTTCGCTGTAACCATGCATCTTTCTATATACATCTGCTCTTTCATTTCTCCATGATCTAAATACAGCGGCTACTGCACCAAGAAGCTGATCTTCTGCCGCCTCTGGAAAACTAATACCTAAGGCTTCTTTTACTTTTGCTTTGAAAGCTGTGCAAAGTTCCTTAAGGTCGCTGGCACTAAGGTCTGTATCAAGTTTTACGCCTTTTTTCTTTTTTGTTTCTGTTAGTATGTGTTCTAAAAGATCACTATCCATACCCATAACAACGTCTGAATACATTTGTATGAACCTTCTGTATGAATCGTAAACGAAACGTTCGTTGCCAGATGCTTTTACAAGTCCACTAACAACAGTGTCGTTAAGACCAAGGTTAAGAACTGTGTCCATCATTCCAGGCATAGAAACTCTTGCTCCAGAACGAACAGAAACAAGGAGTGGATTGTTAACGTCGCCAAATTTCTTGCCCGTAGCCTTTTCCATTTTACCTATTGCTTCTCGTATCTCTTTTTTAACTTCATCAGTTATTTTTTGTCCACTTTTGTAATAATCATTACAAACTTCTGTGGTAACGGTGAATCCCGGAGGAACAGGGAGTCCTATACGGGTCATTTCCATAAGGTTAGCGCCTTTGCCACCAAACAGATTTTTGTCTTTTGGATCGCCTTCTGTGGTCTTACTGCCAAAGAAGTACACATTCTTTTTACTCATCTTCATATCTCCTTTGATATATTTATTTATAATCCGAGCTTATCGTTAATATAAGACAACAGATTTTCAACACTAATTCTTTCTTGCGCCATAGTATCCCTTTCACGGACTGTAACAGATTTGTCTTCCAGCGAGTCAAAATCCACAGTAACGCAAAGCGGCGTACCTATTTCGTCCTGCCTGCGATACCTTTTACCTATGGAGCCTGTAACATCATATTGCATATTATGACGCGTGTTCTTAAAGAACATTTCTTGCACTTCTTTTGCAAAAGTTTCTAACGGTTCTTTTTTCATCAGCGGTAGTATTGCAAGTTTTATAGGTGCAAGTTTTGGATGAAAACTTAATACGGTCCTTTCGTTCTCTGGGTCATCCCTGTAGGCATCACAAAGTGTTGCCAAAAGGAACCTGTCACAACCAGAAGACGACTCTATTATGTATGGAACATATTTTTCATTATTTAGCTCATCATGATACATTAGGTTTTTACCAGAATATTCCATGTGGCGCTTAAGGTCGAAATCTGTCCTGTTATGCACACCCTCTATTTCTTGCCAGCCTATTGGGAATTCATATTCCACATCGTAGGCGTCTTTTGCGTAGTGGGCTAGTTCTGTTTTACTATGCTGATGGAACCTTAATTTCTTACTATCTATACCAAGACCGACGTAGAATTTCATTCTTTCTTCTTTCCAATATTGCATCCATTTTTCATCTTCACCCGGTTTAACAAAGAACTGCATTTCCATTTGTTCAAATTCTCTTGTTCTGAATATAAAATTACCCGGGGTTATTTCATTCCTAAAAGCCTTACCTATTTGAGCTATACCAAAGGGTAGTTTTTGCCTCATCGAACCCTGTACGTTAAGAAAGTTAACATATATTCCCTGTGCTGTTTCTGGTCGTAAATAGACCACAGCAGAACTATCCTCTACTGGTCCCATGAAGGTTTTGAACATTAAGTTAAAAAGTCTTGCTTCTGTAAGTTCTCCACCACAGGCAGGACATTTTCCCTTGGTCTCTATTTTATCTTCTCTAAAACGCTGCTTGCACTTTTTGCAGTCAACAAGTGGGTCTGTAAAGTTCTCTACGTGTCCAGAGGCTTCCCACACCCTTGGGTGCATAAGTATAGATGCATCCAAGCCAAATATATTTGACCTTCTGGTCATTTCGCTCCACCAAAGGTCTTTTATATTCCTTTTTAATTCAGCGCCTAATGGGCCATAGTCCCAACAGCTATTAAGTCCACCATAGACTTCTGAGCTTTGAAAAATAAAGCCCCTTCTTTTGCATAAAGAAACTATTTTGTTAAGATCATCTAGTGCCATAGGGCGCAAGTTTTGTATGAAAAAATATTTAAGTCAAGGGGGCTTGAATAGAATTTAAAAAAATAAAAAAGGCGGGGTTTT
>CAYPMK010000013.1:0-31117 GCA_964411885.1 uncultured Bdellovibrionales bacterium | reverse complement strand
ATTTAAGTCAAGGGGGCTTGAATAGAATTTAAAAAAATAAAAAAGGCGGGGTTTTTAAGCCCGCCTTTTTTTATATTCGTTTACAGTTTTTACTATTATAGGAACTGACCGTAGAACATTAAATGCTGTTGATCTCTTACTGCATCCTGATTTGCTTTCTGCTGAAAGTAGTTAGCCATATCTATATTTGCACATGCTGGATTCATTAACCCGTTATTAGCGACAGGATTACAGGTAACTGCCATCTTATATGTAGTATCTGCCTGACTCTGTTTTATCATGTTATTAACTGTATTTTGATAAACCTGTGTATCCATATTATCTTCTGCCATTTGTCCTATGTATTTATCGCCGTTCTTAGAGAACCATCTAAACTGAGCCGCCTGAACTGCCATAGCCATTGGGTCTGCAGCTGGTTGCGCTGTCATCTGTTTAACTATTCCAGAAGTATATGCTTCAACCAAGTCTTTGTTAGCCTGTGTTCCGGGTGTTATCATATTTTGATATACTTGATTAAGAACCTGTTGCTGAACTACAGCCATTGGGTTCTGTTGTGCATTCTGTGTGTTTTGCTGAGGAGTTGCGTATGTTGGTATTATAAGCTGTGCATTGGCTTCTACAGAAACCAAAACCGCCATTACCACTAGTGTTATTAATACTCTCTTCATAATTCTAAGTCCCCCCTTAGAGTCCTATATTATGCCTTATTTGTTGCAACTGGCGTGCCAAAATCCTTTCACAAATTTATTCTTAAATATCAAATAGTTATATATTAAAATCCACGAACCAAGCAAAACATATCGTCAAAAAGTTATTAAAATCGTATAAATTTTATACAGTTTACGGGCTTTTAAGCTAGAATAAGTAAAGGAGGATACCAATGTTATTACTTTCAATAATAATGTCTTTTGTAATTAACCTTAGTGCAAATACAGAATTAAATATTGTTTATACCAATGATTTAGAAGGAACTGTTAACACCTGTGGTTGCGCAACAGACCCGGGTGGCGGTGCTGTAAGAAGAGTGAATTGGTTTAACTCTCTTAAACTAGATCCAAATAACACTATCTATATTAACGCAGGAAGCACACTGTTCAGCGACCTTGCTTCTCTCCCACACGAAGATAAAAAAGAAAGATTCGGTGCACAGATAATGGCAGAAAGTCTTAAAATGATGAATATAAGTGCTTATACTCCCGGAGTATCTGATTTTAAAAAAGGACTAGCAACTTTTAATACACTCTCTAAAAGTCTACCGTTGGTATTAACAAATTCCGACGATAATAAACATAAAAAAAATATAGAATTAAAAAAAGCGAATAAAAAAATACTAGTTCTTGGCGTTGTACAGATGGATAAGATAGACCCAGCTATAATGCTAGAGCTAAAGCTTAACGACCCTGTAAAAGCATTAAAGGCAGAGCTTAAAAAGATAGATAAAAAAGCAAAACCTTACACTATACTTTTGTTGTATTCAAATGAAGAACTACTAAAGAACATAACAAAACAAGTTAAGGGAATAGATTTGATTCTTTCTGCTGGTATAAAAGAAGAGCTCCCGCTTGCTCAAAAGCAAAACAACAGCAACGTAATAAGACTCCTAAACGGTGGAGATAGTATTGGGTTAATAAAAATAGATTCGTTAAAAAATAAAATCACGTTCCTTGGCTCTGAGTTTGAAAAACCCAACAAACTATCATCTAAGATCAAAAAATATGAGGCAATGAATAAGAAGTAATTATTTTTTCTTTTGATTTTGCTTTTCAGCTTCGGACATGATTTTTGCTTGTGCATCTACGTAGTTTTTCATTAAAGCATCTGCATATTTTTCTTCTATATCGCCCTTACAAATTGAATAATAAACACTTGCAAGAACAGTACAATAAGCAGTGACATAGAACTTAACATCCATATTATTTTCTATATCAGGTACATTAGGGTTAGCTTGCTTTATATCTAGGAAATTTTTATTATAGCATTCCGTATACAAACCATGGCAATATGCAGCATCACAATTACTATTAGCTGGAGCCGTAAATGAAGTTTTCTTAAGTTTTTTTACTAAATCCCTAAACTCCTTATTGCCAGAATAATTAAAAGCTGCATTAACAGAAACGCTTGTAATCATAAAGATCATTAAAAGAAATAATTTCTTCATAAAAAATTGCCCTCCTAATTAGGAGGGCAATTTAACATATTACGAAAGTAATAGTCTAGTTTATTCTTCGTAGAAAGTGTTTATGTGTAGGCCTGTATCTGTAGAATAGAATAGATATCCTCTTCCACCATAAGTATATATACCAACTGGTGCAGAACTTGGATATTCCATTGAATTAGTATATCCCTGCATACCCTGTGGAAGTATTCCATCATGATAACAAGCACCTGTCTTATAAGAATCAGGATCATTAGAGAAAGTTAACCTAGAATTAGTTAGTCTTCCATCATTTTGAAGTCTAGCTGCAAATCTTATATCACCACATCCATCCTGTAAGGTAACAGAAAGATCACCTGTGCTTTCATTAATAACAAGACCTGTTTTAACAACAGAGAACTTAGTAACAAAAGTATCTGTGTCTGTATGAAGCTCTATATCAATATATGCTTCACCCTCTATTATTTTACCAGTAGCTTCGCTTACATTAGCAGCAAAACGTATCTTATAATATTGAACATCTCCAAACACCTTTGGTGCAGGATATGGTTTGTAGCTATAATCACTAGAAATAAAATAAACTCTTTCTGGATCGTTGCTTGCCATACAGTTTATTTGTGCAGTATTACCCTTAAAACCAGTTGTACAGTTCTTCCATGCTTTATATATGCTGTTATAACCAAAAAAGTTAGATAGTGTTCTTTTTTGTGTAGCATCAAACTCATTACCCACCATGTCGTTTTCAGAGGTCCAAATGGTGTTGAACTTTGTTATAGGATCTGTGGCTTCTGCAGTATCTGTAGAAGTCGTAACAGGTGTTAACGGAGTATAACCCTGCTTTCCACATGCAGAGATCATGCCTACTAGGCCTAAAATTATTGTAGTTAAAATAACTTTTTTCATAAATTTAATCTCCCCTGCCTTCTATATATGCAACTAGCGTGCCTATTTAAGATTCTAGGGTTAACATGTTGTTTTTATTATTTTTATTGTATTTATTTTAGATCTATGAACCTTAAATAAGTTCAAGACCCTTGTCTAACTTTTAAACACTCTTTTGCTATCCAGTCAAGATATGCTTTATTCCCTTCTAATATAGGTAAAGCTATTACCTCTGGTACTGTATAGGAATGTCGTCTTTTTACTTCTGTAGAAACTTGTTTAAAAAGCTCTTTTTTTATTTTTATAACAAGCAGAACTTCTTTTTCATCATGAAGTTTTCCTTTCCAAACATACATTGAATTAATTTTTGGGATAATGTTAACACAGGCACATAATTTTTTATTCAAAAGTGCTTTAGCTATTTTTTTTGCTTCAAGCAGTGAGCTTGTTGTTACAAGAACGATACTGTATCCGGTTTTTTTCATACCACCTTGCTTCCACTAGGAACGGTTTCTGTAACCCATTTATTGCCACCTATAACAGAACCCTTACCTATGGTTATCCTACCAAGTATGGTGGCTCCAGCGTATATAATTACATCATCCTCAACTATTGGATGTCTTGCTATCCCTTTTATTGGTTTACCGTTAGCATCTAAAGGAAAACTTTTAGCACCCAAAGTAACGCCCTGATACAAACGAACATTTTTACCAATTATAGTAGTTTCACCAATTACTATTCCTGTCCCGTGGTCCATAAAGAATTTTTCACCTATCTCGGCCCCCGGATGTATGTCTATTCCCGTCTCTGAATGAGCAAGTTCACTAATTATCCTGGGTATCAAAGGCACTCCAAGTTTATAAAGTTCATGGGCTATTCTGTGATTTATTAGAGCCCTAATACTTGGATAACAAAAAATTGCTTCTCCAGCACTTCTTGCCGCTGGATCTCCCTCATATGCCGCGAGTGCATCTGTTGATATTAGATGCCTTATATTTGGAATGGTCTGTATGAAATTTTCAACAACCTCGCTGGACTTATACTTACAAGTATTACATTGATCTGGTGTTTCACAAAAAAAGCAATAACCCCTTAGAACTTCTTGCTTTAGTTTTTTTGATACTTTTTCTAACACTGTACCAATGTAGAATTGTTGATCCAAAGGTTCATGGTCTGCACTACTAAAATATCCGGGAAGTATTGCCGACCTCATTAATAACACTAGTTCCGAAAGTTCTTTTACAGAGGGTAGTGGTGTACCAAAATTAGTTCTGAATGAAATACCCTTAAGAGAGTCCTCGCTGCAAAGTTCGTCGACCACTTTTCTTATTATTTTTGTGTCCAAAGTCCACCCTCCTTTAACACCAAGATCTTGTCCATTTGATCTGCTATTTTTTTGTTATGTGTTGCCATAAGGATACTTGTTTTGTTCTCTTTACACAATTTTATTACAGCAGATATTATATCGTCAGACAAATGTTCATCAAGATTGCCTGTTGGTTCATCCATTACCAATAAAGCTGGTTTCATAACAAGGGCCCTTGCTATTGCCGCACGTTGCTGTTCTCCACCAGAAAGTTGCCTTGGAGTACTGTGTGCCTTATGTAACAATCGTATCTTTTCTAGAACTTCAAGAGCAAGTTCTTCTGCCTTATTGTGAGCATGACCAGCTATCAAACATGGCATCATGACATTTTCTTTAACAGAGAAATCCTTCAGCAAATAATGGAATTGAAAAACAAAACCAAGGTCCCTATTCCTTAAAGAACCAAGATCTTTGTCATTCAGCGATGAGATATCTTTATCAAGAAGCAATACTTTTCCAGAATTAAAACGATCAAGACCTGCCACGCAATTAAGAAAAGTTGTTTTTCCAGAGCCTGATTCTCCCATTACAGCAACTTTTTCTGAGCTGTTAAGGTTAAAACTTATCCCTTTAAGTACATCAAGAAATGTACCATCACCCTGTATATATGATTTACTGAGCCCACTGACCTTTAACACCATAGGCGGAGCCCTCCTTTTTGAATCTATTAAAAAGATGCATCAATGGAGCAATAGATGCAAGAGAAACAAACAACAAAACCATTAAAAAGACAGAAAGAAGGTCTAAAACACTAGCTCCCATAGGAATACTTGAGACAAGATAAATGTCTTTTGGAAGATTTATAAGTCCCCAGCTTTTTACGGCCCAAAAAGAACCTGCCCACATCAAAATACCAAGTAAATAACCAGATACGCCAAGTATAAGAGCCTGTATAAAGAAAATCCTTAAGGTCCTTTTCCTGTTAAGTCCAAGTATGTTAAGCACAGATATTTCTACTCTCATCTCTCGTATTAGTATCATAAGAGTTGCGAACACGTTAAAAATAGATACTGCAATAAGTACCCCAAGAATAAAGAACATTACCATCCTGTCTAATTTCACAGATTCAAGGAGTCCATAGTTCAGGTCTTCCCAGCTTCTTACTTCGTACAAGTAACCAAGTTCTTCTTGTAAATAAGTGGCTGTTCTTTGTAAATCAACATTATCCTTAAGTCTTACTTTTACAGAAGAATCAAGTTCAGCCTCTGGGAATATTTTTTTTGCAGTATTAACGGCCATCCAACTTATTCTTGAATCTATGTCATAAAGACCATACTCACTTATTCCACAAACTTTTAGTTTCTTAACAGACCTAAGATATACAACATTTACAGCGTCATTGATCTTTAAACCAAGTTCTTCTGCCAACACCGATCCTAAAATAACACCATCAGGAGTATCAAGAACACAGGTTTGAGCGCCTTGCTTCATATATTTCCAAAGCGGTATGACACCATCAAAAGAATCTTTTTCTACCACCTGAAAAGCAGAACCCTTAATACCAGCCTCTGAAGCCAACATGAGTTCTACATAGCCAGAATAAGATATAGCCTGCACATCTTTGCCTATAATGGACAATACTTTTTGCTTTACATCCTCTTGTAAATCAAACCTTTTTGAGACTATAAGGTGAGAACTTGAATCTAAATACCTTTCTGAAATGATCTTTTTATATCCTTCAAAAGCAGATAAAGATAACAGTAAGGCACCAACACCTATTCCAAGGGTTGCGACTGTAAAGAACCTCGCTAAACGATAAAAGCCCCTTGGTTTTACGAACAGAAATTTTAAGGCAAGTCTTAATTCAAAAATAAAGGTCTTTAACACTTTAATATCCTAATTCTTGTGGTTCCAACTATCACTACATCATTATGACGAAGATCCTTTTTTTCTATCCTAATTCCATTAACAAAGGTCCCGTTGGTAGAGTTAGAATCTATAACAGAAATATCTTCTCCTTGGACATAAAAATTACAATGTTGTTTTGATGCTTTTAGATCCTGTATATTTATATCACAGGCTTCTCTTCCGACGCTGAATACACCATCACCCAAAACATGTTTTTCCAATAACTCTTCTTCATCACGTATTTCTAGGGTCCAAGGCATATCTTATTTACACCTATGCTTTAGAATGAAAAATACAATTTAAATTCAAATGGGTGAGGACGCGTAGCAATAGATGATATTTCATCCCTCTTTATCTTTATCCAGTAATTTATAAGTTCTTGTGTAAAAACATCTCCCTGTAGCAAGAATTGATGATCACTCTCTAATGCATCAAGAGCATCGTCAAGATATCTTGGAAGTAGTTCAACCCCTCTTCTTAGCTTAGAGAAATTTTCTATATCGTTAATAGCTTCGCCGCTAACATCCTTTGGATCTATTTTGTTCTTTATACCGTCTGCTCCAGCAAGCACGACAGAACTCAATGCAAGATATGGATTTGAAGTCATGTCTGGAGTCCTTAACTCTATCCTTGTTAGTTCTGGGTATTCAACAGAGTTCTGTATCCTTATTGCATTAAGCATGCTGTTTTTTCCATATGACACAGCGACTGGAGCATCATATCCCGGCACCAATCTTTTATACGAGTTGGTAGACGGATTTGTAAGGGCACAAAGGCTCCTCATGTGTTTTAGAATTCCCCCTATGAACCATTTAGCTTCTTTGCTCAAACCATCTTCGTCTTTGCTATCTGCAAAGAGGTTCTTATTACCTTTTCCGAGGTATGAGTGAACGTGCCATCCACTACCCGGAGAATTGAACATCGGTTTTGGCATAAAGGTAAGTTTTAAATTATCCATATCCGCTAAATTGAATAGCAAATATTTTATCGTCACTATGTGGTCTGCTGTAACTAATAAAGGTTCAAACTGGAATTCTATTTCCTGCTGACCTTTCTTTCCTATTTCATGATGATGATATTTTGTTCTTATACCAAAGTCTTTCATTAAGCAGGTAGCTTTGTCCCTAAAGTCGTCATACATATCCATTGGGTTAACAGCGTGGTACGCACTTGAGTGAAGTTTCTCATCTGACTCAAGATAATAGTAAGAAGAACTTCTTCTTGCATCATACTTTACGTCTTTGAATATGTAGAATTCAACCTCTGATGCGAACATTGCCTTATCTGCAAGTCCTTCGTTCTTAACAAATTCAGAAGCTTTTTGAGCGATGAATCTTGAATCTTGTGGAGCACGTTTTCTGGTCTTTCCTGCGCTATAAAGGTCCACAAAAAAACTTAGTGTTGGTTTTTGTCTAAAAGTATCAAAGAACACAGTATCAAGATCTGGTATCTGCACCATGTCGTAATCACCCGGTGTATTAAATCCAAAACTAGAAGTATTGAAAGGTATTCCCTCTACCATTACCTCTTCTGTAAAATCTTCAACAGGTATGGTTATGTGGTGCAGTCTACCGTTAATATCCTGAGTTTTAAGATCTATCATCTCTATCCTTTTAACGTGACAGAGTTTTTTAATGTTCTCCCACTTTTTGTTAGTTTCGTTGTTATTGTTCGCCATGAACTCACCCCCAGATAAATATAAGAGCAACAATAAGAGCCACAACATTAGAAGCGCACATTAGTACCCTAGCTCTTACGGACACATCCCTATATATCATATAAAAAAACAGCCCGTAAGACAATAACGGTATCATTAATAAATGCTGTATGAATATTGACGCAAACAAAGTACTTAAAAACCCTGCAAACACCAAAAACCTGTTAAGCTCTAAAGACCTTAAGTCATCAAGTTTTTGATATAAATAACGTCTTAATTCCATATTTAGTAACGCAAATCCAGCCATAGAAAAAGCAGAGGCAGAAGACATATTAATAACGCTGTATAGAAAATAAGACACCAATATCAAATAAAAAAATGTTTTAGAAGCAAGAGCCTTTAAAACCTTTTCTTTAACTCCTGAATAGTGTTGTTTTATCTTATCGGCCGTTTCATGTATTATCCATTTTGGAGTTGAAGCCCCTGCGGTTATAAAGACCCTATTTACATCGTCTAATTTACTTACATCAAGTTCTTCTGCCCTTTCAATATGAAAACTTTTTTTACTGGTCTTTTGTGCTATCTCGTACAGCCTTGTAGTATTTGCACTATTCTTTCCACCAGCCACTATAACGCATTCACATTTAGAACCAACTTTTTTTACTTCATCCTGACGTTTTTTTGTTGCATCACAAACAGTGTTAATGATCTTAATATCTGTAAAACATCCCCTTAGCTCTTCGCAAAGTTTGTCAAAAAGCTCAAGATCCTGCGTTGTTTGTGCAACAACACATATCTTGTCTTTTGAATCTTTTGTTTTTATAAAATCCTGTACTTCTTTAGTACTACTTAAGACTATACCTTTATCGTCTGAATAACCTAATAAGCCCTCTGTTTCTGCGTGATCATGATCACCTATTATCACCACAAAATAACCCAAAGACACATTGGATTTTATAAGGGACTGGACACGAGCTACCTTTGGACAAGTAGCATCACAAAGATTAAAACCAAGCTCGTTTAATTTAGTTCTCAATTTTGGGGTAATACCATGTGAACGGATCAATACCCATGAACCTTTTTCTATTGCATCTAAATCTTTTGAATTCTTAACACCAAGAGAAGCAAGATACTCTATAACGGTGTTATTATGGATTATGGGACCAAGTGTATATATGGGAGCTTTTTTATCTTTTACAAGTTTAGTACAAAGCCTAAGGGCCCTTTGGACCCCCATACAAAAGCCAGCGTGTTCAGCTAGTTCTATCTTCACCTATATTACTTAGACGCAGAACTTGTAGCCTTCTTTGATAGGTTGGTTAACCTTGATATATATCTAGACGCTGTTCTTTTGTGAATAACGCCTTTTCTTGCTGTTTGAGCAACAACTTTTTGAGCTGTCCTAAGTATTTGCTCGTCACTTTTACCAGCACTAACAGCGTCTTTAAGTGCTTTTATTGCAGACCTCATAGCTGAACGAGCCATTTTATTGACCTCGTTCTTCTTTTTGTTCTGTCTGTTCCTTTTTTCTGCAGATTTTACATTAGCCATATTTAATACTCATCCTCCAAAAATGTTTATCAATTTGACCGGCATATTTACCAGCAAAACAATAAATCCGTCAATATAAATTATTCAACTATTCCCTTATATAACTATGCTTTATCTCTCCAAAATATACCGCATGAAAATCCTTACTTGGATAATAGTTCTTTATGACATCCTCATTCAGCGTCTTTGGATCTAAAAAAGTCCTTTCCAATATATGACATTCATAAAACAACTTACATTCCTCTATTACAAGCGTGTCTTTAAGGTGACCCGGTATAAAACTTAGGCCAGAATTAGCTATTTTATCAACGCTTCTGCCAGAACTTGAACCACAAAAAATAAGCGCTTCTTTTAACTTTCCTGCGTTAGGAACACATACAGAAAAATTCTGAGCATTCTCTATAAGATCATATGTGTAACGGACCGGTCTTACAAAAACACTCATAACGGGTCTTCCCCACACCATTCCCACCGTAGCCCAACCTATAGTCATCAGATTAGCCTTTTTGTTTTTGTCCTCTACTACTAAAAAGGCTCCTTCACCCTCTAAAGATTTTATTAACTTATCTACATGTTCAAAATGTTTACTGTACATTACCCATCCACCTCCTTAACGGTTTTAAAAGCAAATATAGGCCCACAACACAAGCTGCACACAAAATCACAGGCAAGATAAACAACCAAACATCAGAAAATGTACCATACTCTGGTATTAAGCTATTAATGAACCTGCTTATTAGCTGAGTTGCATACCAAGCTCCTATAACAAAAGCCGCAACCTTTGCTGGAGAAAGTTTTGTTACCAAAGACAAAGCTATAGGAGCAACTAAAAGCTCTGCAATAGCAGAAAAAATAGTAGCCATTGCCATCATTGGTATATTTATCGTCGTTGTTTTTTGATATATTATAAAGACAAAATATAGGAACATAAAACTGACAGAAAAGCTCACAAAACCAAACATAAACTTATGCATCGTATTAACAGTTTTCCCTTTGTTATGCAGATAGACCCAAAGCCAAACAAAGAAAGGTATCAAAACTACACCGATGGACATAGTCAATATACTCATCCAAAAACCAAGTTTGCTTGTAAGTTCTCCAGCAGAATTAGCAAGTACAGATCCAATAAAATCTGAATAACCAGATATAACAGACCACATAATTGCAACAAACACAGCAAACACCATTAAGGCATAAACATTTTTCTTTTCTTGTTCAGTTAGTCCTTTGTGTTTTGGATATTTAAAATCTTTTACTCCCTTTAACAAAGGAATAGCGGACAAAGAAAAAAGGCCAGCTATAAGAAAACCCAAACTCCAAGAATATTTTTCTCCCAAAGTTCCACAAATGAAAGGAGCTATAAATGCACCAATATTGATAGCCAAAAACATGAGAGTAAAACCGCTATCCCTTCTTGGATCATTTTTATCTTCATATAAACCACCTAAGAGTACATAAACAGATGGTTTAAAAAAGCCCTGAGCAACAACGAATAATGCGAGTCCTATATATACCCATATTATATTCATTAAATAAGACGATATAGACAAAAAGATGGTTCCCAATGCCGCTATTGCACAGGCAAGAATGGTGCTTCTTTTTATACCTATTAAATCTGCAAAATATCCAAACACGAAAGGTGCAATAACTATTCCACCTATTAAAAGACCATAGATACCACCTGCTGTTTCATTATCAAGTCCAAGGGAATAGATCATATAGATCATTATTAAAGAACGCATCCCGTAGTAAGCGGCTCTTTCTAACAACAAAGTACCAAATAAATTATAATACCCCTTAGGATGTATAAATCCGTTCATAGTAGAACCTCCATGTTTAATAAAACCCCATAAAAAAATAAGGGCGACAATACTCATATTGTCGCCCCGCCTTATCTTTAAGTCAAGAAGTCAAGGTAGGCGCTTTAACATAAATTAGTGCATCAAAACTAAACTAAATTCAAAACCAGACTAATTTGTAGTCAAGATGCATACCGAGGAAGCCCTGAAGTCTGCGACGCATGCGTATATGAACATACGCAGAGGAGCAGCCGAGGGGCTGACGAAGGTAGGCGCTTGAATACAAATTAGTGCACGCCGTGCATCCATTTCCTTATTGGTTTTGCCAATATCAAAAGAAGTATTGCGGCACCAGATGCTGTTGCCACAGGTATCATAAAGAAAAGTTTGTGGTCCATGCCATCATAGTTACCAGCAAATAGCCCGCCCAAAAGGTTTGCAGCAAAGTTTGCCAAAAAGTAAACACCTATTAACATAGATACAAACCTTGCTGGAGCAAGTTTTGTAACCATAGATGATCCAACTGGTGACAAACAAAGTTCTCCTAATGTATGGAACAAATAAACAGCTATCAACCATAACATTGTTACTGGTCCTGATTTTTCATAAGTAAGAACAGCAAACACCATCAACACAAAACCTAACGCTAATAAACTAAGACCCCATACAAACTTATGTACTGTTGAAGGCTCCATTTTTGCAGTAGAAAGTTTAACCCACAGCTTAGAGAACACTGGTCCAAAAAGAACTATGAAAAACGGATTAAGTGACTGAAACATAGCTGTTGGAACAGTATAGGTCCAACCAAATATGTTTATAGTCCTATCCAACGATTGATCTGCAAACAGCGTTAAGGAACTTCCTGCTTGTTCAAACGCAGACCAAAAGAATATTACAAAGAACATTAATATAAATATTACTGCTATCCTTTGTTTTTCAATAGTGGTCAAAGGTTCGTTACAAACTTTTTTACCATCTTTAATTTTGCAATTAGCAGCCACCATGCCGTTATCGCCCAAGAATTTTTTTCTACCTAAAAATAAAGTTATAGTACCTATGACCATACCAACAGCGGCGGCCATAAAACCCCAAGCCCAGCCATAAGCTTCCACCAATGGAGAACAAACAAGCGGAGCAATAAAGGCACCAAGGTTAACTCCCATATAGAATATGGTAAAACCACCGTCTCTTCTTGGATCATTTGCACCGTCGTACAGACTACCAACAGTAGCAGACATGTTTGGTTTAAAGAAACCATTACCTATAACTATTAAAAGTAACGCCATATAAAAAGAGGACATAGATGACGTCCACGCAACAGATGACAACAGGAATTGTCCTGCCGCCATTGTGCACATACCAACATACATTGATTTTATTCTACCCCAATAACGATCTGCTATATAACCACCAATAAGTGGGGTTAAATATACCAGCCCCGTAAACCATCCATAAAGACCACCTGCTTTTTCTGTATTAAACATTAAGAACTTAACCATGAACAGAACTAATAAGGCCCTCATTCCATAGTAGTTAAAACGTTCCCACATTTCTATGGTAAACAAAAAATAGATCGCCTTTGGTTGCTTCATGTCACGTGTTTCCATTAAATTAATACCTCCCAGTTTTAAAATAAAAAGGGGATAGACCGTTTGGCCTATCCCCTAGATATAGAACTATACTTATGTAAGACTAATG
Source organism: uncultured Bdellovibrionales bacterium (assembly GCA_964411885.1). Lineage (GTDB taxonomy): Bacteria > Bdellovibrionota > JAFGOL01 > JAFGOL01 > JAFGOL01 > JAKLHL01. Next base: position 18,161 of record CAYPMK010000013.1, on the reverse strand, counting down.
TATTCCATGCATCCACTTCTTAATTGGCTTAGCCAATAAAAGTAGCAATACAGCGGCTGCGCCAGAAGATATAACAAGTATACCAAAGAAGCTGGTTATAGACATTGAGTCATATTTTCCTGCATACCATCCACCTGTAAAGTTAGCAACGAATGTTGCTCCAAACCATACTCCCATCATTAAAGAACCAAATTTTGCAGGAGAAAGTTTTGTTACCATCGAAAGTCCAACTGGTGACAAGCAAAGTTCTCCAAGTGTGTGTATCAAGTAAACAAGAACTAAGAGTATCATGTTAACCTTGTTACCACCACTAACCAAAGACGCTGTATATGTCATAACAACAAAACCAACAGAAAGGAGTGCCAAACCCCATACGAACTTATGAGGAGTTGATGGCTCTATGTTCTTTCTTGCCATTCCTACCCATAGATTAGAGAACAAAGGAGCAAGAACGAATATGAATAAAGGATTTAGGGATTGGAAATATGTTGTTGGTATTTCCCAGCTCCAACCAAATATATTTATTACTCTGTCTGTAGAACGATCTGCAAAAAGTGTTAAAGAACTTCCTGCTTGTTCAAACGCAGACCAAAAGAATATTACAAAGAAAGCCATTATGAATATAACTGCTACTCTTTGTTTTTCTTCTTTTGTTAGAGGCTCATCCTTACAAACTGTTCCGTCTGCATTACATTTTTTAGCGCCAGCTGGTTTAAATACTGCCGCTGGAAGTAGCTTTTTATTCCACATCATATAATTTATAACACCAATTGCCATTAGAACGGCGGAAGATGCAAAACCATAACCCCAACCAAGTTTTTCTCCAAGAGTACCGCAAACAAGAGGAGCAAAGAAAGCTCCAAGGTTTATACCCATGTAGAATATAGTATAAGCGCTGTCCCTTCTTGGATCGTTCTTTTCATAAAGGGTTCCAACTGCTGTGGAGATATTGGCCTTAATAAAACCACAACCAATTATTATAACAAGTAAAGATGGGTAATAAGTTAGCCACATATTACCTGTTACAGCTTCTGGATTCATAAAAGAAACTGCGGCAAGAAAAGCCTGCCCCAATGCCATTACTATTCCACCAAAGATTATGGACTTATTTTGTCCCCAATATCTGTCTGAAACATATCCACCAATAAGTGGAGAAAGATAAACAAGACCAAGATACCAGCCATAGATCTGACCAGCTTTTTCTGTGTTAAGTAAAAGATACTTTGTCATGAAAAGAATAAGAAGAGCTCTCATTCCATAAAAACTGAACCTTTCCCACATTTCTACGGAAAAGCACAAGTACAGACCCTTTGGATGTCCTCCTTTCACTTGCATTCGCGTGAACCTCCTGACTTTTATTTTTTACGTCGAGCTTTTAGTTCATATTGTTATTAGCAATCTTAAAAACCCCCAGCTCTATCATTTTTTGTAGCACAAAGTTGTTTTAATTCAAATAATAAATTCACATAATTTTAACATTTGCGTAAGTTTGTATAAATGCTTCTTGTTAAATCCAAAAACCTTTTATAAACATTCTTATATGAAGATATACAAGCCATTGTATGTAACATTTTTGTTATTCATTATTTTTTATGGATGTAGTACCAGCAAGATTACCGTCAATCTTACGGGTGAAACCATAAAACAAGGAATTGGTACTTTCTATGAAGAGAGTGACTTTGAGCTGGCTCGTACGGGGCTTGAGGCCAACATCAAATTGCTAGAAGTACTTTATAAGGCAGACCCTAGCAATGATGACATCAGGGTACTACTGTCTCAGGCGTATGGAGCTTTGGGTTATGTATTCTTAGATACAGAACTCCTTAACTCCCCCAACGACAAAGAAAAAAAGATAAGACTGGGTGCTAGGATAAATGAATTTTATACAAGGGGATTAAATTACGGTCTTTCTATATTAAAGGATGATCCACTTTTTAAAAAAGCATTAGATAATTCTGATCTGGACCGTTTAAAGACTGAGTCTAAAAAGATAAAGGATAAAGATGCTTTGTTCTGGACCTCTTTCAACTGGGCTCTTTTGGTTAATTCCAACAGGGATTCTTCTGATAAACTTGTGGATCTTCCAAAAATAAATATCTTGTTAGACAAAATGCTTATGCTAGACCGCTCATATTTTAATGGTGCGCCACTAGCGTTAAAAGGTGTAATAGAATGTGCAATGCCAAAGATGCTCGGCGGAAGGCCAGAAGAAGGGGCAAAGTTAATGGAAGAAGCTTTAACTGTGTCACAAAGAAAATTCCTTATAATACATCTTTTATATGCACAGTACTGCGCTCCTGCTGTTCAGGACAAAAAGTTGTTTAATTCCCTGCTGGATGAAATACAAAAAGCACCTATTGGCGAGGGAGACATGGTACTTGTTAACACTGCTGTAAAATTAAAAACCCCTCAAACGAGGAAAAACATATCAGAGTTATTTATAGACTAGGATAGAGCAAGGAGTATTTTATGTTCTTAACGACGTTGTTGTTTGGTCTTTTACTTAATTTTAACAGCTCTGGAATAAATGCCGCAGATATCCGTTTTGCCGTGCTTGCACCAGAGGGTTCTACTTGGATGAACCTAATGAGGACTTTTAACGACGAGATTAAAAAAGAAAGCAAAGACAAAATATCTTTTAAAATATTCCCCGGCGGAATAAGTGGGGATGAGTTTGACGTAATAAGAAAAATGAAGATGGGCAAAATAGACAGCGCAGGTTTTACAGGTGTAGGACTTGGTCAAATACTCCCTTCTATAAGAGTGTTAGAAATACCTCGCCTTTTTGATAACTATGCAGAAGTTGACTACGTCAACCAAAAGCTAAAACCTTATTTTGAAAAAGAGTTAGATAAAAAAGGTTTTGTACTTTTGGGTTGGGCAGAAGTTGGTTTTGTTAACATCTTCTCTAACAAAAAAATAGACTCACTTTCTACGCTTAACGGTGTAAAAATGTGGTCGTGGGAAGGAGACCCACTTGCAAAAGAGCTGTTCACACAACTAAAGGTGGTACCAAACCCAATGCCTGTAACAGACGTTTATACTTCTTTGCAGACAGGGTTAATTAATGCTGTTTACATATCTCCTTTGGCGGCAATAGCCATGCAATGGTTCACAAAAACAAAATATATGACCACGCTAAAAGTAACCAACGCAACAGGTGCTGTGCTAATGACAAAAAAGAGTTTTGCAAAACTATCCTCTGCAGATCAAAAACTACTTAAAACAAAAGCCGCTGATTTTTGCAATAAGCTCGTAAGTGAATCAAGAAAGGACAACGAAAAGGCATATAACACATTAAAAAAGAACGGCATAAAGTTTGTAGACCTTAAAAAAGAGGATGTAACAAAGTTCGACGAAATAAGTAAAAACGTATGGAAGTCTTTAGTTGGAAAACTGTACGATCAAAAAACTTTGGACCTTGCAATAAAATACAGAGATGAATATAGAAAAAATAAAAAATAAACTTTTTACTATAGAGGCTGTAATTGCCTCAATAGAAAGCTACCTATTAAGCTTTTGGTTGCTTGCCATGCTTTTTATTGGTGCACTCCAAGTTGTACTAAGGAACTTTTTTAGTACGGGTTTAGACTGGGGCGACATGTTAGTAAGATGTCTTGTGTTATGGGTTGGTTTTACTGGTGCAAGTATAGCCACAAGAAGATCAAGACACATAAACATAGAGGTAATATCAAGATTAATAAGTAATCAAAAATTCAGTTCACTCAGGTTTAGGCTAGTTAACACTGTTGCGTTCATCATCTCTGCCCTACTCCTTAATGCAAGCATACATTATATATTCCTAGAAGCAGAGAATAACATGACAGCTTTCCTTGGTGTTCCAACATGGGTGGTATTCATAATAGTACCAGTATCTTTTTTACTAATAAGTTTAAGGTTACTAATACAAATCTTCACTAATAAGCCCATAGAGGAAGAAACACTATGAGCTGGCTAATAGTCTTAGGGTTAATAGTTTTTGCATTCATGGGAGTACCACTATTCCTTATAATAGGTGCGGCCGCACTTTATGGATACTACGTTGCTGGAGACATGAGTTCTGGGATCTTCATAGAGGTATATAAAATAGCCACCAACCCGGTGTTAATGGCTATACCGTTATTCACCTTTGCTGGTTATTTAATGGCAGAAAGTAAAACCCCACAAAGAATAATAAACATAAGCAGGGCCTTGCTTGGTTGGCTCCCCGGCGGTGTACCAATAGTTGCATTATTAAGTTGTGCTTTTTTTACTGCTTTCACTGGAGCATCTGGAGTTACCATAGTGGCACTTGGTGGACTTCTTTTACCTGTATTATTAAAAGAAGGTTACAAAGAGAAATTCTCTTTAGGGCTTTTAACCACTAGCGGAAGTTTGGGACTTTTATTCCCGCCCAGCTTGCCTGTAATATTATATGCAGTAATAGCGGGTTCTGCATATTCTGGTTTTAGCGACGGAATATCTTTAACTGTAGATAAACTTTTTATTGCAAGCCTTTTACCCGGCATACTTTTGTTAGTAGTACTTTCTGTTTATGGAGTAATAAATGCAAGGTCCAGCAAGGTAGAAAAACAAAGTTTTAGTTTTTCTAATCTTTGGACTGCACTAAAACAGGCAAAGTGGGAAATACCGCTTCCTATAATAGTACTTTGGGGAATTTACGGCGGTATATTCACGGCAAGCGAGGCTGCAGCGGTAACAGCATTTTATGTTCTTATAGTAGAGGTATTTATATACAGAGAGGTGTCTTTTAGGACGGGGCTACCAAAGGTAATTAAAGAAGCGAGCGTGCTTATAGGCGGCATAATAGCAATAATAGGCATGGCGCTTGCTTTTACAAACTATTTAATAGAGCAAGAAGTGCCTGCGTATTTAGTGAGCCAGCTACAGCTTTATATAAGTAGTAAGCTTGCTTTCTTGATGGTGTTGAATATTTTCTTGTTAATAGTTGGCTGTATGATGGATATTTTTTCTGCCATCCTTGTTGTTGTTCCTTTGATAGTTCCAATAGCGCATCAATATGGAATAGATCCTTTACACCTTGGAGTTATTTTTCTTACCAACCTAGAGATAGGATACTTAACACCTCCGGTAGGACTTAATCTTTTCATAGCAAGTTTTAGGTTCAAAAAGCCAGTGGTAGATATTTACAAGGTAAGCATCCCATACATCATTCTGCTTTTGTTGTGCTTGCTGCTGATAACCTACATACCTTGGCTTAGCTTGGTCTTGGTATAAATTTAAGCGGCTATTTTTTCTTCCCAACAACCTTTATCGGTTTTCTTAAGTTCTATTCTTGTTAGTTTATTTCCAGAATCATTCAGGATGATATCATGCAGATCATAGCATCTATCTTTTTTAGGAAGCTTGCTTATAACTACAAATCTAAGCATCCTATCAAAAGATTTAGTTACTTTTTGTTGTCCATTTTCCAGCCTAGAGATAGTTTCACTGGTATATCCTGTTAAACGGGCAAACATGGCTCCAGAATAACCTATATGTTTTCTTAAAAACCTTATTTCTTTACCAGTTAAAAGACCTGCTTTTGTAAGTAATATTTCTGCTATTTTGTTATGAAGTTGTTCTATGTCACCAAAGTTATAATACTCTTCTCCACAATTATCACATCTCATAACTGTAATACCTTTAAGGACGATATTATCCAAACCAGCTTCTTTATATCTGTAATTTGTTTTACTCTTTTTAAGCTCTTTTTTATTTTCACAATAAGAACATCTCATAAATCCACCTCTATTTACTTCTTTTATCCCAAGCTGTAACAACTGTAATACCATTACCGGCTTTATGAAAAACTATAACAACCACTAGATTCTTTGTTTCCACTCTGTACCTGTAACTCCCTTTCTCAAATTCTCCTTCTTTACATATCCTTGATTGATGGCTTTTCAAAATGTTAAGAACATCTATGGTCGTAAGCCCATCGTTTATCAGCTCCTCTAAAGCATGCGAAGAAAAGAAAATATTATTGGGGTATTTAGAAACAACCAGTGCAACTCTTTTCCTTGCTTCATTCCTGTTTAACTTATCCGTAGTATAATTATTTGGCGACACTTAATGCCCCCATACTTGATATTATATCAAATATTGATATAATATCAAGAGTTATTATTATTTATTCTATACCGAGTTCGTATTTTTTGAGCTTTCTGCCCAACGTCATATTGGTTATCTTTATTTTCTTAGACAAGCTTCTTACACTCTTTTCTTGATTTATTAGTTCAGATAAGATCATTCTTTCAACATTTGAGATGTAATTATCGTAACCCATCTCTATAACTGATTCTTTCATGTTGTTCTTGTCTATTATGATGTTTTTGATGGGGGTGCTAGTGCAATAATAATCACCGTTTATGTGTGCAGGAGTAATTTCTTTTGAGTCTCTTGCTTTCATACACATATATTTAACAGCGTCTCTTAATTCCCTAACATTACCTTCAAGCCAGTCATGATGTAAATAAACGTCAAGAACCTCTGGAGCATATGGTTTGGCAGTACCACAGAACCTGTTTATGTAATATTCCATTATGGGTTTAATATCTTGCTTTCTTTCTCTGAGTGCAGGTATTTTAATTTTATATTGTGAGAGCCTTGAATAAAGGTCTTTTCTAAAAAACCCCTGCTCTACTTTTTCTTTTAAAAAAGTATTACACGCTGTTATTATCCTGCAATTTGAATATCTAACTACGGGGTCGCCAAGGCGTCTGTATTCACCACTATCAAGAAAGGTAAGCAGCTCTGCCTGACACTGCATATCCATGTCAGCAACTTCATCAAGAAAAAGATCCCCGTTCTTTGCCAGTTCTACGAGTCCTTTATTGTCGTTAACAGCTCCCGTGAAAGATCCTCGTTTGTGGCCAAAAAGATCTGCCTGCAACCTTTCTCTTGAAAGTCCTGCACAATTTATACGCACAAACGGCCTTATGCTGCCAATTCTTTGCGATGCAAGAGTGTTTGCATATTTTGCTATAGGGGTCTTACCTACTCCAGTTTCACCCTCTATAAGTATATTCATGTCATCTGAGGCAACTTTAATGTCTTCTATTAATTGAGTCATTACACTGCTGGTAAAGATGATGGGATATTCCTCATCAAAAGTCCTTTCAAACTCTTTAATGATATTACCTTCAAGTTCTTTTTTAAAACAACAATGTATTTTTATCGTTAACTCGTCGTAATTATCCAGATCAGCTTTTGCTATGTAGTCGTATGCTCCAAACTTCATTGATTTAACTATACTGTCTACGTCTGTATAGTTAGAGAGCATCATCACCGGAAGAGTGCTGTTAGATTTTTTTAGTTCCATCAAAAGATCTATGCCTGTTTTTTTATCCCTAAGGTCTATATCAACTATGGCAAGAGAAATATCGTTGTCTTTATATGCCCTGATGGCAGAATTATAGTCCTCTGCCTCTATGATCCTGTATGCTCTTGATAACTTAGATTTTAAAGCCTCCCTAATTATGAAATCGTCATCCACGATAAGAATTGTTTTTTCCTTAAGAAGCGTCTTCTCCTTGGCCATTTAAGCACCTCCGGAATTAGAAGGCTAACTAACAAGTCTGACTTATACACAAAAAATGACTATGTCATCAAGAATTATCATTCAAACACCGTCTAGAAGTGTAACATTTTTGTTACATTTTACTAACTAGAGAGAAATTGCAGTAACTTTTCAGAATCCATGGGTTTAGGGATATACTCAACCCTGCATTTGTTTAATATCATTCTGGTTTCAAAGTTAATATATCTGTTGGTATGAAGAAGACATATTGTATTTAAATTATTTTTGTTAATATATTCAATATAAGCAATCCCTTTTTCGTCAGAGTTTAATTCAAAATCTACTACTGCAAACATAATATTTTCTCTTTCAGTAATTTTTATGGCATCTTGTACATTAGACGCTTCAAATATGGCAATACTTTTACCGTTAAAGAAACTCTCAGTATTAATAATCTCTTTTATAAACAGCCTATATGATTGATCATCATCTAAGATCAAAAAACTTAATTCATTATACATAGTTTCTTTTAATCTGGCATTTTTTTGTTCAGAGCAAATTAGTGGTAATAATATTATAAAATCTACTCCATTTTTATTAATTCTATTAATAGCTTTAATTGTACCTTTATGTGTGGATATCACTCTATGTACAAAATTTAAGCCTAGGCCAGTTCCCTTTTTCTTACCTTTAGTAAAAAAAGGTTCAAACAATTTATTTAAATCTTCATTATTAATACTAGGCCCATTGTTTCCTATAGTAAGCTGTACATAATCTGTTCCATCTGCCACAACTATTTTACTAGATATTTCTATAGTCCATTTTTCTTTATTATTGCTAACTGATTTCATAGCATCTATTGCATTCTCTAGTATATTAACAAAGCTCCTCGTTAATTTTTGTTCATCTCCAAATACCATGTATGACTTATTGATTGTTTTGAGAACAAGAATGTCCTGATTATTAACCTGGTCAATATTTAGTTGATGTAAAGACTGCTCTATAAGATTATCTACATTAATCTTTTTAATATTCAATAAAGTATCTTTCTTAGATTCTATTAAATCAGACAACATAGATTCGACGTTTTTTATTGATGCATCAACTTCGTGTTTAGCGTTTTCTAATTTGCTGTGATTTAAATTAAATTCGTGAAACATAGAAAGAATAATTTTTATTTGGGAAAAAGGCCTTCTTATATCATGAGCCATAAACTGGGCTTGTTTAGCTAGCGCTTCTGCTTCTCTCAATTCGCTTAGTAGTTTGTTTTTATTAGCAATATCATTAAGTTCAGATATTTTAATACTATTTAGCATGATGTTTTTTGTAGCAAGAGTTTCAATTGGCCTAATTAAGTCTTCTCTTATTCTTCTTTGTATGATTTGCAGTATACTAATTATGAATAAACTAAATAAAATGGAAATACTTAACATTAACAATATCGGTTTTACATTATTAAACGCAGTAAAGTAAAAGTAGAAAACAGAATCATAATTCCCTTTAGGTGAAATAATTAAATGTTCTTCTCCTACTTTTGCTTTTTCAGGATTAGAACAATCAAAATTTGATACAGCAGGATATGAGAGTATAAGTTTGCCCTTTTTACAGAAAAAAATTCTTTTTGCTCCCATATCGTTTGTAATAACATTTAATGTTGTTTCTATAATTGCTCTGTCATTTGATAAAATACCAATGTTTGCAATATCTATAAGTCGACTTATATCCTCTTTTCTCTTAAGGAGTTGGTTTTTTCGTGCATTAATGGTGTATATAACTTGAAATGTTATAGTTATTATAATGATAATTAAGACTGGTGTCTTTGCATGTTTATTAAACCAATATTTTAAAGAAATTTGTTTCGTCATTAAAGCCTCTTGCTAATAAGGGGTAAAAATATCAAGTCCATAGAGATCTCTGTCTTTTACAGATTCATTTACTTTAACTTTGTCTAATCTATAAGCAAGTATGTTACGGCTAAACCCTATGTGAATAAATGGAACTTCCCTAAGTACTGCCCTAGAAACTTCCTTATAATGTTCGTTTGCCTTCTTTCTATCAATAATTGATCTTCCAGATTCTAATAGGTTCATTAATTGAGGTCTTCTCGACATCGGAGGGGTGTGAACGCCATATTTACCCAATGAATGGTAAAGATTATCCGGATCTCCATTTGCAAGACTTACGCCTCCAACTAACATATCTGGTGCATGTTCTTTAGGACCATAAAAATACTTTAACACCACATTTTTTGGAACATAACCAGAGTTTGATGTGAATGTTATGCCTCTTTTTTGTAGCAACTCTTGAATCCAGTTAGGTTTATCATAAGTTAATAAACGAATAGGATTTTCTTTTGTCCTGTTTACAAATTCTTGAATATATTTGTTACCTTCATTTATTATCTCAACAGCTTCTTCATCACTTAATCTGCCGAGTTGAAACTCTAAATACACCTGACTATCTATTTTAGTTTGATTCAATCTCATATATTCAGGCAAACCAGTTTTTTGTATTTCGTACAGTAATAATGCTTGTGCCGCTTTTCGGTATTTGGGATTCGAAAAAATACTCTTTTCAGATCCATTTAAAGAAATATACTCGTGTCTCCCTATTCGTCCACTAATACACTTGATTTTATTTTTATTAAAAAACTGTTTTATATAATTTTCATAGTTGTTATAGCATGATTTAATAATTGCTTTTTCAGCAAATAAATATGCTTGAATTTCATCAGACTTTAATTTTTTTTCTGCATCTTCTGGCTTAACAACAATCACCCTTACTTTAGAAAAATTTTGTTTAGTTTTGAAATATTTATTAGGGATCATTTCTAGTATACGACCGTCATTATAAATTACTTCGTATTGTCCAGTTCCAATAAATTTTCCTTTTTCTTCCAAGTAAACGCCAAATCTGGTGTTAGTTATAAAGTTTATAGCTGCTCTTAAAGGTTTTTCAAATTTTATTATAAACATGTCTCCATCAGCTATTAACCCTGACAATTTTTTTGATTTTTTAAAATCTTTATAACCCTTGACTCTTGATAGCAAATCTCTAAAAGCGCCATCAGAAACCTTAAAACTTGCCAATAATCCCTTTTCCCATGCAGTCTTTACATCTTGAGCTGTTAAAAATTTACCATTAGAAAATCGTCGAGTAGTATCTATTTTAAAACTTATTTCATCAAAATCAGGGCTAATACTCCATGCTTTTGCAGCAAGAGGTGCAAGCATCCCATTCCTGTCTACTTTAATAAGCGGTTCAAATTGGTTAATAGTAATTGCATTTGTATATACAGAATGTAAAATTGGAGGTGTTATATTCCCCCACTCATCAGGTATTCCCACAATAATTTCTGGTTCGGTTTTATATGAACAAGAGGAAGTTAACGTTATTACAATGTAAGCAACTGCAAATTTCGTTATATTTTGTAAACTTATTAATTTTTTCATGGTTTTACGGAAAATATAATATAAAAATATACCTGTCATTAACAAATAAATAAAGTTTTTAGTCTTTAAGAGCTTATATCTATGTGGTATTTAAGACTTGATTAAATGTATTTATAACAGAGGATATGTTGTTTGACACAATTTAGAAAGTGGTTTGAATATCCTAAAAATAGTTTCTCTCACATACTAATTGTTCTTCCTTTAATTTTTTCCCAACTATGCCAGCGGATTTTCCATATATTAGACAATCGTTTTATCGCTCAATTAGGGAGTGATGTTTTATATATACATAATATACAATATACGGTGATTGTGTTTGGCCAACTTATAGGCATAGCTGGTGCTGTTGCTGGCTTAGTCTTTTGGAAAAGAAAAGAGACTCAAAATAAAAAAGGTGGTCTTACATTACAATTAATAATGATTACAATAATAATTTGTTTACTTTTATCATCAGTATTTACTTTCTTATTGCCAAACATATTGACATCTTTAAAGGTTAATCCATCTTATCATAAATTAGCTGGTTCTTATATTAAGATAGGTTTGTTAAATATGTCTTTGTATGCAATTTATATGTGTCTTGATGGTCTCATTATTGCTGGTGGTCGTCAACTTTGGAGTTTCATTTTAGCGCTGTTGCTTGGAAGCCTCAATTTTATTGCAGATTATAGTGCTGTTAATTTTTTATTTGAAAAAGGCTCAACGATAAATCCAAACAGTATAAATCCAGCGTTTATCGCTATTGGCTTATCAAGTAGTGTTATACTTCTTCTAGTTATATTGATTGCTTTTTTTGTATTGAAGGATCAACTCCATGGTTGGAGCGGTGTTACTAATCGAGATTTAGTTCATGTGTTTGGAGGAGAATTAGGCGTTGCAATAATAAAATCTGTTAGTCCTATGATTTATCCTTTACAGTTTGTTTCAATTAGAGGATCTATAGATTTCATTAATACTTATAACATGGCTCTTCACCTTGCTTTTCTTTGTTGTTTACCTTTAACTGCAGGAGTTCAGATTGCAGTTCGTGAAGCATCAGAAGCAGAATCATTTGGAGATAACAAAAAATTGTTTGTTCCTGTTTGGTGGAACTCATTTCTATACATTGGTTTCTTTCCAACGTACTTTATGCTTCTAGCTACAGCAATTTTCCCTTTACAAATAATGGGGTTAATATACGGATATTACCCACCTTTAGACCATCAACCTTTTTTAGCATTATTTTTCATAGCTTGTATGGTTGGCCAAGCAGGACATGTTTTTGCTGTAAAAGTTCGGGCTAAGAAAAAAAATTATTTTATAACAAGGAATTTCATCTTTTCTCAATTTTTATTTCATCTAGGTCTTTTTCAATTATTAATATTTTTTAACATAGCTACACCAGTTACAGCAGGATTTACAGTTATTATTTCATCTACGGCTTACACTTTTCTGAATTTTTTATCAAACAGATCACTCGCTGGAGGAACTTAAAATGTTTAACCGTATTTTTTACTTATTACGCTCTAAATTATTAAACAAGGAGAGGATAGAACTATATTTAAATTTCAAATTTCTAATGTCTTCAAAATTAGCTGTTCTCAGGGGGAAGTTGTTTTATGTTCGTGGATATGTTCTAAATAGTGGTATAAAAAGACCCTTTTTAGTAGGGTCAGATGTCGATGCTCTTGTTTTAGATAAAGCATCTATATACTTGGAAGGAGAAAACTATTTGTACGAGAAAGAATATCCGAGAAATATGTTTTTCCCAACAGCATCAAGCATTGGTTTTGTCCCTCATTGGTCTCATTTAAATCCCCCAACATATAATAAAACTTATCTCCGACTTCAGGCTAATTCAAAACTAAAAATGGGTCCAAATACACTAATATGTAAAGGATCGTATATAAGCATCTGGCCTAACCAAGAGCTTTTTTTAGAAGGAAATAATTATATTGGACATAACTCATATATTAATACAAGAACGGGACTTAAAATTGGTAGGAATACTACAATGGGACATTCAGTTACTATTATGGATTATGATGGACACCCTATATTATTTCCTGGTCAGTCCGGTAATGCAGATAGTTATGGAGGAAAAAGCGACCCGATTATTATTGGTTCTAATGTATGGATTGGTGCTTGTTCTACAATATTGAAAGGCGTTAAAATAGGTAATGGATCTATTATTGGATCAAAAGCTTGTGTAGTAAAAGATGTCCCTCCTAATTGTATTGTGGCTGGTAATCCCGCAAAGGTTATAAGAGAAAATGTGACATGGAAATTATTTTAATATTATGCAAGGAGTATTATTAAAAAATTATGAAAACAATAGGTTTAATTGGCGGATTGAGTTGGGAATCATCAGTAGAGTACTATCGAATTATTAACGATACTGTTAAACAAAAACTTGGTGGATTACATTCAGCAAAAGTGTGTATGATTTCTTTAGACTTAGAAGAAATTAGGTCATTAGTTACTAAAAAAGAGCCCTCTAAAATTATAGACATATTGTCAGACGCAGCTAGGAGAATAGAAAATGCAGGTGCAGATTGTTTGCTAATATGTGCTAATACAACCCATAGATTTGCTAAAGAAATTCAAGAAAGTGTGCGAATTCCTTTAATACACATAGTTGATAAGACTGCAGAAGAAATAATTAAAGCTGGTATGAAAAAGGTGGGGCTTTTTGGAACAAGAATTACAATGGAAGAAGCTTTTTATAAAGATATGCTTTTGACTAAATATAATATAGAGACTTTAATTCCAGATATGCAAGATAGAAGTATTATAGATCAAATAATATTTAAAGAACTATGCTCAGGGATAAAAAGAAAAGAATCTTCAAAAATACTAAAAAAAATAATTCAAAAACTACAAAATCAAGGTGCACAAGGCATTATTCTTGGATGCACAGAAATTGGATTGTTAATAAAAAATGATGGTTCTTCTGTCCCATTATTTGATACTACAAAAATACATGCAGAAGCAGCCGTAAACTACGCTTTAAGCTAGAGGATCATTTGCCTTCCTAAAAAAAACGGGATACTTTTTTGTCGTATAAATAACTAAGAGTATAGAAAGGCAGACAACATAAATTATCTGAGTCATATCAAATTTAGAACCCATCATAACAGATATCAAATACGTCATAACAGGGATAGAAGAGCTTATAACAGCTACAGTAAATGCAGATAAATGTTTAAAACCTTTTTGCACCAAATATGAAGGAAATAAGACAAAGATAAATGATATTAGGGTAATCTTATTTAATGAATTAAAGTCGATGTTAAGCGGAATCTGTTTTATTAATATAACAGCAAAAGAAATTAGAACCGTGAACACATACCTTAGTAAAATTACATCTATGATCCTTACGTTATTATGACTTAAGGCCTTTAAAGATACTGTAGTTCCACCAACTGCAATACCTGCTATCACAGCTAATATTGTTCCAATAATAAAGTTATTCATCGGTAAAGATTCTAGAACTAAATAATTACATCCCATCAAGAAAAGAAATACAAATATCAGTAAGGATATAACAAAGGACGGTATATTGAATTTGCGAGATAACAACAATGCAGATATAGGAGTAAGACCATAAACAAGAGCGTTTGAATATGATGCATCTATATATTTTAATGCTACAAGGTATAAAACCCAATCTATTGCAGTGGTTAGATTAAGTATACTAGAATGTTTTATGTTCTTTCTTACATCAGTAAAAAATGATGAGATTTCTTTATATACTAAGATACGTATAATTGCTGAAACGATAATTACGATGCTGAAACAGGAGAAGGCAAAAACTATTGGATCAATGTTCTTAAGAAATTGATGTGTAAATACTGCTGATATAGATAGAAAAACAGCCGCAGACCATACATAAACGTGAGATTTAATCTTGAGATCTGACATAATTGTACTCCTCTTTAAAATATTTGAAACCGTTATCCTCAGTTAATACTAACTTCATTTTGAGTGCGTCTGATTTTTTTATAAAGTCATATTTTCCATCCTTGTACTGAACAAGGCAGTTAAAAGTAGGTGTAGAAAAATGGTTATTATCTGGCAAATAGTTTATAGACACATAGTCTGTAAAAGAGGGTTCTTTGTACAGAGAAGATAACCTTATATATACTTTATCCTTAAAAAAAGTCTTAATAACATTATTGAATCCCAACGTTGTTCTCATTTGATTAATGGCTGCAACTTTAATCTGTTTTTGTTTATCCTTCTTAGATAATTTACAGAAATCTTTTTCAACATATAATTGAATAGAATTAATCTTTTTATACGCTGTATATAGGTTAAGGTAGTGCTGATCCTCTGCAATCAAAGAGCATACTGTTTCATCAGAAGGAGCATATTGAGTATAAAAACAATCCAAGCAATCATCTAAGGATTTACAATCTGGAAACAAATCAAATATTGATAAACTTTTAATATCCGTATAATTTTTTAGTAATTTCCTAAAATCTTGCAAAAATTTATCAAGCTGTTCGGCTGGAGTAATAAGAGAACTGCCTCTTAAATGAAAGTGACCCTCATGAATAATATAAAGCATTGTCCCCGGTTTATATATATTATTTATTTTACCTAGTAGGCCAGCAATGTTCTGTAATGCAACAACCTCACCCATATCTACGGAACTGCCCATAACAAAATCTTGGTTCTTAATCTTTCCGTGAAAGCCGGGAAATACTAAAAGTATTTTAAGCTCATTCTCTACGAAATATCTTATCTTTTCACATATCCTTGATGAGTTAAATTTTTCGGAATAAGGATTTTTCCTGTATGAATCAAAAACTTCATATATGGCCTTTGTTATTTCAATTTTACTCACTTTTCACCTGTTTGAAGTACTTAAATCCTTGATACTCATCAATTATATAATTATCGCTGAGAGCTTTTGCTTTTGTTAAATATTTGTAAGAACCATTGTTGTTTTTTACAACACAATTTGCCGAGGGCATCTCTAGGTGATGAGAAGGGATATAGTTTATGGCTACATACTCAGCATCAACAGGTTCTTTGTATACAGTTGAAAAACGAATATAATCTGTATTGTTGAAATACTCTTTCAACAATACCCTAAACCCAACCCATATTCTAAACTGTCTTAGGGCAGTTTGTTTGGCAAGTTCGTCTGTATAATGAAAATATTCTTTAAAGAAAGCAACATATTTATCTTTCATTTTGTTCTCTTCCATTTGTTCTATAGTTGGACAGAATTTTTCATAAAATACTTTTCTACATTCATCGTTAGAGTATTTGTGATTAAAGAAGTCTTTAAGCGTCATACTAACAATATTTTTGTTCATTTTTAATAGTTCTCTTATATTCAGAATATATTCATCCATTGTATCGTCGGAATGTATTAAAGGAGTATCTGTATAAAAATGACCTTCGTGTACGAGGAATACCTTGATACCAGGTTTATAAACTGTTTTCACCTCGTCACACAATCTGTTCAAAGATAAAACACAAAGATATTCAGAAAGGTCTGGTAAATGATCTATGGTTAATTCTTTGTTATCGATTTTTCCGTGGCAACCAGGAAACAAGATGGTGATAGGTTCCCGTCTTTGAATAAATTGTGCAATCTTATTTATAATAAAGGAACCATTATAGTCCAATTGAAAGGGGTTTTTTCTATATCTATGTATGATGTTGTATATTTTTTCTGAGATCATAATAGTTGCTTGTTCTCCTCTGACAATCTAAATTTTGATACTATTTCACAAACAGATTTTTCAATAATATTGCAGCCGTCCTTTATGCCTTGTTCATCTATAATAAGAGGTGGAACTAGCTTAAACGTCGTACCGCCGGCACCGCCCGGACTTATAACCATAAGCCCATTTTTGATAAAAGTTTTCAAAAGGTCTTTTAACAGATAGGTGTATTTAACATTTATATGTATAGAAAAAGCAAGACCACGACCTAACACATACGAAACAAACCAAGGATACTTTTTTTGAATGTTCTCAAGACAAGAACGCATTACAACGCCCATCTTTTCTGTGTGTGTAACAATTTTGTTATTTATTATAAAATTCAGATTGGCATAGGCCGCAGCACAACAAATAGGATTGCCGCTGTGGGTGGTGTTAAAGTTACCCGGTTCACATAGATCAAAAAGATCTTTTCTGGCACAAACTGCAGATAATGGCAGGCATGCACTAAGACCTTTTGCCGCAACGATGATATCTGGAGTTATATTGAGGTGTTCATATCCCCACATTTTACCTGTTCTAGCCACACCAGATTGAACTTCATCGGATACTATTAAAACCCCCTGTTTGTGTGCCCACTCTTGTAAGTCTTGTGCGTAAGAACTAGGCACGAACGAACATGAACCACCTTGATATGGTTCTATAAAAAAAGCCGCGACGTCTTTGATATCAACACCAAGTTTTTTTATTTCTTTTATCGTTTCATCTAAAGTATATCGTTTGTGTTCGTATTCACAGTTTGGGAATGGCACTTGGACAGAAAGTTCATTTAAAATATTAGGAGATATCCAATATTTTATTTTTTCTGTACCACCTATGGCTGTAGAGGCCATCATCTTACCGTGGTAAGAGTTTTTAAAAGAAACTACAAGCCCCTTGTTTTTTAGAACTTTATTGGCGTAAATGCGAACTATTTTAAGTGCCGTCTCTATTCCTTCTGAACCCGTATTCAAAAAAACAGATTGATAGTTTTGAGGAATAATCTTTGAAAGCAGAACATGCAGTTTACAACGTGGTTTATTTGGAAAAAGATAGCTAGAATAGATTCCTGTATCCAATTGTTCTTTTATAGCTTGTATAATAGCTGGATTGTTGTGCCCAGAGTTTGTGATCATTGCGCCAGAAGAAAAATCTATTCTCGTCACACCGTCTACGTCTGTTACTTTATAACCATCAGCAGAGTCCCAAACCACATTCTCTAAGAACCTTACAGCAGAAGCTTCATGTTTTTCTAAAAGAGCTACATAATCTTTAGATTGCATAACTCAATTACAGCAAATACCATGCCTATAACACAATATTAGTCAGTATTGATTAATATCATGTAGTTAATTATTTTTATTATCTAGATTCATTGACTTTATCGGACAATTTGTAACAAAGATGTTATATTGGTATAACGTTTTTGTTACTTCCTTAAAGAGAGGCTAAGCTATGAACTTTACCAATAAGGTTGCTTTAATT
>CAYPMK010000012.1:16127-35462 GCA_964411885.1 uncultured Bdellovibrionales bacterium | reverse complement strand
ACTGTCTTGCATTATGAAAGAATCTCATCCATGGGCCAGCCTCGCCGGTAAATAAATCACGTGGGCGATATGACATTTGTACAGACCTAAACAGTCTTTCTGGGTGAGGCATCATTATTGTTACCCTGCCGTCTGTGGTGGTTAACGCAGTTAGGCCGTCCTTTGATCCGTTGGGGTTGTATGGATAACGTTCTGTTGGTCTATGATAATTATCAACGTATCTTGCACACATAAGACCGCTCTTTATTACGCCGTCCAAAGAGCCTGTTCTGCTAAAGTCTGCAAAACCTTCTCCGTGTGCAACAGGTATTGGAACAAAAGAACCTTGCATGCCGTTAAAGAATATAGACGGAGAATCTAATATTTCTAGAGTAACATATCTTGCTTCGAACTGTTTTGATATGTTCCTTGTGAACATAGGCCAGTGTTCTGCACCGGGTATAATGCCTTTTAATTGAGACATCATTTGGCAACCGTTACATATACCCAAAGCAAAACTATCTTTTCTTTCAAAGAATTTTGTGAACATTTCTTTTAACGACTCATTAAAGAGTACAGATTTTGCCCAACCAGAACCTGCTCCAAGTACGTCGCCATATGAAAAACCTCCACAAGCTACCAGCCCTTTAAAATCTTTAAGGTCTGTTTTGCCATTCAAAAGGTCTGTCATGTGAACATCAACAGATTCAAATCCTGCTCTGTCAAAAACAGCGGCCATTTCTAGTTGTCCGTTTATCCCCTGTTCTCTTAAAATTGCCATTCTTGGTTTTTTTAACGCTGTGTTTATTGTAAAACTCTTGTCTGGGTCATAGGTGAGCTTAAAGTTCATGCCGGGATCTTTTTCGTCTAACAGATTATCGTATTCTTGTTTTGCACAAGCTGGATTATCCCTTAAAGATTGCATCTTGTATGTAAGTGTGCTCCACGTCCTTAAAAGGTCTGTTAGCGTTTCTCCACAAGGCATATCTTTGTTATTCAAAGGTTTGCCTATATCTGTACTTATCTTTTCAAGTCCATGTTTAGAGAGTATTGAATTAACTTTTTTAAGATTGTTTGACTCAACCTGTATTACAGCACCAAGTTCTTCGCTAAAAAGTATTTGTAGTGAATCTTTACCAAGTTTTTCTATATCTATGTCTATTCCCATTCTAGAAGCAAAGGCCATTTCTGAGAGCGTAACAAAAAGCCCACCGTCAGAAATATCGTGGTACGCAAGTATCAATTGCTCTTCTATCATTTCTTGTATAGCATTATAAAAACCAAGGAATAAAGTTGTGTCATCTAGGTCTGGAACTATACCACCCACTTGATTATATGCTTGAGCAAGGGCGCTGGCCCCAAGACGATGTTTTTTAGAACCAAGGTCTATTAGTATGAGCCTAGAATCTTGGCTCTTCTTAAACTCTGGGGTAACTGTTTTTCTTACATCCTTTACTGGCGCAAAGGCACTAACTATAAGACTTAGGGGTCCAACCATTTTGTTATTCTTACCGTCGCTGGAGTTCCAAACTGTTCTCATAGAAAGGGAGTCTTTTCCTACTGGTATGCTAATCCCAAGTTTTGGACAAAGTTCTTGTCCAACTGTTCTTACTGCATCATAAAGGTTGGCGTCTTCTCCTTGTTCTCCACAGGCACACATCCAGTTAGCAGAAAGTTTTATATTCTTTATATCGCCAATGTTTGCGGCAGCAATGTTGGTTATGGCTTCTCCTATTGCCATTCTGCAAGACGCTGGTGCAGAAACAACTGCAATGTTGGTTCGTTCACCCATTGCCATTGCTTCTCCGTTATATGAATTATAAGATCTTGCTGTAACAGCTACGTCGGCCACAGGCGTTTGGTACGGTCCTGTCATTTGGTCCCTTGCAACCAGTCCTGTTATGCTTCTGTCTGTTATTGTTATAAGGAAGGTTTTGTTAGCTACGGCGGGAATTTGCAAAACTCTTTCCATTGCAGAGTCTATATCCACACCGCTAAGGTCAAGTTCTGGATGTTCTTCTTTAAGGTGTGCTACGTTCCTTAACATCTTGGGTGGTTTTTTAAGTATTACACCTATATCTATATCTATTGGTTTGTTGTCAAAATGTTCGTCGTTAAGTGTTAGTTTATGATCACTAACTGCTTGGCCTATTATAGCAACAGGGCAACGTTCTCTTTCACAAAGGGCAATGAACTTATCTTTATCCTTTGCATCTATTGCAAGCACATATCTTTCTTGTGCCTCACAACACCAAATTTCCATTGGGCTCATAGATCTGTCTTCGCTGGGGATCTTTCTTAAATTAAAAGTACCGCCAGTCTCACTAACAAGTTCTGGACATCCGTTAGAAAGTCCTCCTGCACCAATATCGTGAATACTTAGTATTGGATTATCTTTTCCCATGCATATGCATGCGTCTATTACTTCTTGACACCTTCTTTGCATTTCTGCATTACCACGTTGCACAGAATTAAAATCAAGTTCAGCATCGTTAGAGCCTGTTGCCATTGATGATGCCGCTCCACCACCTATACCTATCTTCATTGCTGGACCACCAAGTTGAACTATCAAGGCTTTTGCAGGTATATTCTTTTTGTAAGCATGCTCTCTTTTAATATTACCCATACCACCAGCAACCATTATTGGCTTATGGTATCCTCTGTATCTGTTGTTGTAGACTTCTTCATATGTTTTAAAAATGCCACAAAGCTGTGGACGACCAAATTCATTACCAAAACTTGCTCCACCTATTGGGCCTTCTAACATTATCTGTAAAGGAGTAGCAAGACGCTCTGGAAACTGTGCATAGTTTTTTTCCCACGGCATATTATAATTGGGTATTCTTAAATTAGAGACCATAAAGGCACTAAGTCCGGCCTTTGATTTACTGCCAGTACCGGTAGCGCCTTCATCACGTATTTCTCCACCAACACCAGTGGCTGCCCCCGGAAATGGAGATATTGCAGTAGGATGATTGTGTGTTTCTACTTTTGCAATTATGTCTATTTGTTCTTTTTTATACTCATATACATTATCAAGATCCCTTCTTGGTTCAAACCACTCACTAACAGAACCTTCTAACACGCAGGAATTGTCTGAATAAGCCAACACGGTTCCCTTTGGCTGTTGTTTGTGAGTGTTCTTTATCATCTCAAAAAGTGAATTATCCTTTTTTTCACCGTCTATTATCCATTCTGCATTGAATATTTTATGTCTGCAATGTTCAGAGTTAACCTGTCCGAACATCAAAAGTTCTACGTCTGTTGGATTCCTTTTTATATTGCTGTAGACAGTATAAAGGTAATCTATTTCTTCCTGGCTTAGTGCTAGCCCCATTTTGATATTTGCTTCATCAAGCGCAGATTTACCCTTGCTTAGTATATCAACATGTTCAAGTGGTGCTGGCTGTGGACTAACAAAAATATCAGAAACGTCCTTGTAAACACCCTCTGTCATTCTATCAAAAAGTGAGGAGTGTTTTTTTGGATCGAATTCAACATCGTAGTAAATACCACGTTCAACTCTTTTTACACTATTAAGTCCTACGTTGTGAAAGATATCTGTGGCCTTACTAGACCAAGGGGATATGGTCCCTTTTCTTGGAATTACAAAAAAACCATTACCCTGTTTGAATTCTTTCTTGCTGTCTAAAAGCTCCATTATCCTTGAGGCTGTTACAGCATCTGGTTTTTCGCTTAACTCTAAAAAATAAACATAATGGTCAGAACCTTCAAAGATCATTTGCATAGTCGTTTAACTGCCTCTGAATATTTTGATAGTGTTTTTTGTACGACCTCAGCAGGCAAAGATGGTGCTGGCGGACGTTTATCCCAATCAAGAGTACTTAAATAATCTCTTACATACTGTTTATCAAAACTTGGTTGAGATTTTCCCAGTTGATAACTATCTTTTGGCCAGAACCTAGAAGAATCTGGAGTAAAAAGCTCGTCTATAAGTATTAACTCGCCATCTATAGTACCAAATTCGAACTTTGTATCTGCTATTATTATGCCAACCTTTTCTGCATAATCTGCGGCGAATTTATAAAGTTTAAGACTTACGTCCCTTACTTTTTCTGCCATATCTTTGCCGATTATTTTTGTTGCTTCATCAAAAGATATATTTTCGTCGTGTTCTCCAACTGCTGCCTTTGTTGAAGGAGTAAAGATTGGTTCTCTTAATTTTTGTGATTCAACCAACCCTTTTTCTAACTCTATACCACATATAGCGCCTGTTTTTTGATATTCTTTTAATCCCGAACCTGTAATATAGCCTCTTACTATAGCCTCTATTTGAACCATTTTTGCCTTTTTAACTATTACAGATCTTTCTGGAAGATCATTATACTCTGTATCTATGTTCAAACCCTTTGGGTTTTCTTCGACTATGTGGTTCTTTATTATATGCTGTGTTGTCTTAAACCAATGATTTGAAAGTTGAGTTAGTAATACTCCTTTACCCTTTATAGGCGTTGGAAGTATGCAATCAAATGCAGAGATTCTATCACTTGCAACTATCAACAGTTCATTACTCGTGGTCGACTCATAAATATCTCTTACCTTACCACTCTTAATAAATTTAAATTCTCTGCCTGCCACCCTTTTTTCTCCTTTTTTGTTTTATTTATAGAACTCTTTTATATATCTCATCTACATACTTAAAAACGTTCTTTTTATCGAAGATCTTTTTTAAACCGTCTTCTCCAAGTAGTTTTGTTATTCTTGAATCCTTTTTTATAACATCAATGAAATGTTCATTGGCTCCCTTTTGTATGCTATCCCAAAGTTTCATAGAATTTTCTTGTACAAGTTTATAAGCCTCGTCTCTGATCATTCCTTTTTCCATTAACGCAACAAGTACCAAACTTGAATAGACCAAACCTTTTGTAATATCAAGGTTCTTTTGAACATTATCCTCGTTAACAACAAGTCTTGATATTATACCCGTTGTTCTTTTTAACATGTATGCACATAATATGCTTGCATCTGGTCCTATCACTCTTTCTGTAGAGGAATGACTTATGTCTCTTTCGTGCCATAAAGCTATATTCTCTAAAGCTACACCGGCGTAACTTCTTAAAAGTCTTGCACAGCCTGTAAGATTCTCTGCAGATATTGGATTCCTTTTATGAGGCATTGCACTAGAACCTGTTTGCCCTTTTGTAAACTCTTCCATCACTTCCATTACTTCTGTTCGCTGAAGATGTCTTAGCTCAACAGCTATTCTTTCTATACACCCACCTGTGAGAGCCATTGCATTAAAGGCTTCTGCATATACGTCTCTTGGAATAACTTGTGTACTTATATTAATAGTCCTTAATCCCAATTTTTTTGCACATATTTTTTCTACTTCACAAGGTAGCGCAGAATATGTTCCAACAGCACCAGAGATCATGCAAACACCAACATCTTGTTTTGCTTGCTCTAATCTTTTTTTGTTACGAGCTAATTCGTCGTACCAGCTTACAAACTTAAGACCAAAGCTCATTGGTTCTGCGTGTATACCGTGTGTTCTTCCAACACAGGCAAGGTCTTTGTATTTTAACGCCTTTGAAGAGACTTCTTTCATGAGCACATCAAGCTCTGCTATAACAACGTTCATAGCGTCTTTTAACATTATTGAAAAACCAGTATCCATTACATCAGAAGAAGTAACACCCATGTGAAAATAGCAACCATCTTCACCAAGGTCTTCTATAACACTGTTAACGAAAGCAACAACTTCGTGCTTAGTTACAGCCTCTAATTCAAGTATCCTTTCTAATTTTATTTTTGCGTTCTTACGCATTCTTTGTGGTGCATCTTTTGGCATTTTGCCAAGTTCAGCTAGTGCCTCACAAACACAAAGCTCAACCTCTAGCCAAGTTTTAAACTTGTTCTGCTCGCACCAAATATTAGATGCTTCTTTGTGTGAATACCTTTCAATCATTTGGGTTACCTCAATGTAATATCTTTTTTAACGTGCTCACCTTTTGGCACATTAACCTGTATGGTCGTATCTATTCCAGCCTTATCATTAAGCAGTCTTACAGTATGATCGCCCGGCTGAATTTCATACATGTAAAGAGATCTAAAATTAGATACCAATACACCGTCTATATATATTTTTACTGGTGGCTGGATCTCTAAACTTAAATGACTCTTGTCTGAACTTACCTGTGGACTTAAACCAAAATCGAGTCTGTTGCTTCCAGCCTTTCTGAGAGTAAAGAACTTAGATATTGTATTATAGCCATCAAGCTTAAGTTCTATTTGATACTTTCTGTTAATATCCAATTCTCTAAGATCCAAAGGTGTTTTACCTTTATATTCACCGTCTATGTAAAGACTAGATTCTGGGGTACTTGTTACCATTAATGAAGCTTTGGTATTTATTATACTCGGTGTTGGTTCTTGAACAGGAGTAGGTTCTTTTACAGGCTCAGACGTAGGTGCAGGTTCCTCTTGGGGTTGTACTGGTGTTTGTGGTTCTGCTGGTGGGGCAGGCTCTGCTTGAGTCTCCGTTTTTGTTTCTGGGAATTCTATAAAATCAGGCACAGTCCTTTCTGTGTTCTTGGCTGTGTCTTTAGTTTTATCTTTGGTTTCACCGCCGCTAAATAATACCATCAATACAAGAATAAGCGCTCCAACAAGTATAGCGCCTCTTATTATAAGCCTTTTTCTACCACTCCCATATATTGACAATGGTCTTGGTTTTTCTGTCTCTGCTTTTTTATTGAGATATTCTTGCCTAGGAGCCTCATAAGCTTTTGAATCAGAATAAGAAGGGTCCACCACCGTTCTTGCATCTGTAGAGGTGTTCTCTTTTTTTACTCTTCTACTATTTGAACCATCTGTAAGCTGAGTTTTATCTCTATCGCTTACACCGCTGTCCATTGAAGTATTTTGATTTTCTTGTGGCTGACCAGAACTAAGTCTTGTTTTTTCTTCATACGAACCAGAAGCATAGCCAAAAGAAGAATAAGACGGAACACTGTGTTCCATTTCACTCATCCTTTTTCTTTCTTCTATTATTTCTTTAGTAAAAAGTTCTTTTATGGATCTTGAAAGTTTCATAGAGGTGTTTGCAGGAAATCTTTTATGCAAATACCTTATAAGATCCTCGTGCATATCATAACAATTTTGATATCTTTCTATTCTATATCTAGCCAATGCTTTCATTACAATGGCTTCAAGTTCTGCATCTATTAAAGGATTCACTTTGCTAGGTGCTGGAACATTACACTCTTTTATTTTCTTGAGCGTATTTATCTCGTTATCAGCAACAAAAAGTCTTTCTCCAGTAATAAGTTCATAAAAAACTACACCTGTGGAAAAGATGTCTGTTCTTGCATCAAGTTCTTCACCCTCTGCTTGTTCAGGGCTCATATAGCCAAATTTGCCTTTCAGTATACCTGCTCTTGTTTCATCAACCTTGCCTTTTGCCTTAGCTATACCCCAATCAAGTATTTTTACTTCTCCCTCGTAAGAAACTATTATGTTTTGAGGGCTAACGTCTCTGTGTATAATATTCAACGGTTCGTTGGTAAAAGGATCATGTTTTGTATGCACATAGTGTAATCCCTTACAAACCTCACTCATTAAATAGCATGCTGAATCAAGGGGAAATATCTTGTCTTCTTCTTTACTCTTTTGGAATATCTGGCGAACGTTCTTACCATCTATAAATTCCATTTCATGATAGTATCTGCCTTCTATTACACCAAAGTTAGTTATCCTTACTATGTTACTGTGGTTAAGAGTAGAAGCTATACGAGCTTCGTCTATGAACATTGAATTGAACTCTGGATTTTGTGTGTAATTAGAAAGAATGAACTTTATTGCAACAACTCTTTCAAAGCCTTCAAGGCCTACCGTTTTTGCACGCCATATTTCTGCCATCCCGCCTACGGCTATTTTATCCATCAAATAATAATCGCCAAATTTCTGCGGGGATCTTTTCTCCATTTACGCCTCAAAAGGATTTTGTGATTCTATTCCCTCGCCTCTTTGAGCACCAAGGGACATCATGACCATAGGAACACCAAGTTCTGTTTTTATCCATTCAACATAATCCCTAGCGTTCTTTGGAAGCTGTTCTATGTTGGTCGCTCCCTTAAGGTCTTCTGTCCAACCCGGGAAACTCTTATAAACAGGTTTTACATCTCCGCTCAAAGATACTATGTCATAAGGAAGATCTTCATACCTTTTACCATTAACTTCATAAGCAACAGCAACTTTTATTTCTGGAAAACCAGTTAATACATCAAGCTTGGTCAATATGAACGATGTTAATCCTGCATAACGTGTTACATACTTTAAGCATACCATGTCTAGCCAACCACAACGACGTGGTCTGCCTGTTGTAGCGCCATATTCTCCACCTTGGAAACGTAACATGTCACCAACTTCATCTGCTAACTCTGTTGGTAAAGGACCTTCTCCAACCCTTGTACTGTATGCCTTTACAACACCTACGACGTTCTTTATGAACAACGGAGAAACACCAGCACTCATAGCCGCTGCTCCCGGAGTTGTATTAGAAGAGGTAACATAAGGATATGTTCCACCATCTACATCAAGCATAACTCCCTGAGCACCTTCGAACAGAACATTTTTCCCGCTCTTACATGCATCATAGACGATCTTTGATGTGTCAGTAATGTACGGAGCAAGAACATCTCCAAGTTCAAGTGCTTCTTCTAGAACTTTTTTGATATCAAATGGTTTTTCTTCTAAATAATTAGTGATGTAATAATTCCTATCCTCTAATATCAAAGACAGTCTTTCTTTAAGTATGGATGGTCTTATAAGGTCGCCCATCCTAATACCTCTTCTTGATACTTTATCCTCGTAAGTAGGTCCTATGCCTCTACCAGTTGTACCTATTTTTGCCCTAGCTTGTTTTATCTCTCTAAGTTGGTCTATCATTAAGTGATAAGGCATCGTCACGTGAGCTTTTTCACTTATTCTAAATCTTTCTGGAGATATTTTATAACCAGCATCTTTTATTGTTTGTATCTCTTTTATTAGTATGTTTGGCTCTATTACGACGTTGTCAGCCAACACACAAGTTGGTCTTTCTCTTGTTATTCCAGCAGGAACAAGATGCATTACTATTTTTTTACCCTCTATTACCAGAGTATGCCCTGCGTTCGCACCACCCTGATATCTTACCACCATGTCTGCATGACCAGCATAATGGTCTACTATTTTCCCTTTACCTTCATCACCCCATTGGGCGCCCAAAATTACTACTGATGACATTATTAGTCCCTCCCCAGCAGTGATATATATCATGGTATTGACATTGTTCAACAATATTATGATTACCCCAAAGTGTATTCAAAGTGCTAACTTTGTTGGACTTTATAATAAGTTTTTAGTTCACACTTTCTAGGACTAGATCTACGTTTTCGACCATTCTAAGTCCCATTTTGCTAAAATTGCTAGCTCGCCGCTGTCTCCCAATGCATCGCATCGGTCTCGTACGCAATTTTTACGCAAAATCTGACAAGAATGGTTTCCCGAAAACTCCGAGATAGTCCTAGAAAGTGTGAACTAAAAACAGATCTTATTTGATACTCTTACTTGGTTAGATCGTAGATAA
The DNA here is from genome assembly GCA_964411885.1 of uncultured Bdellovibrionales bacterium. Lineage (GTDB taxonomy): Bacteria > Bdellovibrionota > JAFGOL01 > JAFGOL01 > JAFGOL01 > JAKLHL01. The sequence goes on along the minus strand of CAYPMK010000012.1, from coordinate 25,894 downwards.
TCTGCTAACGACTTCAGATAGTTTTGAGGGGTCGCTCACATTGCCAAAGGCAAGCCTTAGGTATGAATCTTGTTTTGGACCAAAGATAGAACCCGGAAGTGTAAGTATTTTTGCCTGCTTAGCGACCTTAATACTAGCCTCATAAGAACTGATATTATTGAAAGGATGTTTTATATATGCAAAGAAATTAGCACAGCTTGATAGACTAAAACCTTTTAACTGAGTTTTACAAAGCTCTCTAAACTGTGAGGCATTATTTTGAACATGTTTAACCTTTTCATCGAGCCATGAACGACATTCCTTTAATCCATAAAGGGCCATATATTGAGACACTTTTGGAGCACAAATTATGACGCTGTCTTGAACTTTCATTATCTGATCCATAAAAGTTTTCTGTGCAAGCACATAGGCCACTCTAAAACCTGTCATACTAAAAGTTTTGGAAAAAGTATTCACCACCACAAGATTATTCAACGAGCCTGTTATGTTCAGAGTACTAGATGCCGGATATCCTTTTTTAGAGAAAAAGCCATAAGCCTCGTCTGAGATTAAAATAACCCCATCTTTATTACATTGAGAACTTAGTTTTTTTATTTCTTCTTCATTATATTCAGACCCTGTAGGGTTGTTCGGATTAATCAAAACAAAGCCCTTGCAACTTTTAAAAATGGATTTGTCTATCTTATCAAAAACAAATCTAAGACCATCATCTTCGTCTAAAAAATAATAAACAGGCTCTATATCAAGCATTTTTAAGGCCATGTCATAATTAAAATAGTAAGGAACAGGTAAGGCAACCTTATCCCCTGCCTTGAATAAAGCCGCAAAAACACTGAAAGCGCCCTGATTTGCCCCTGCTGTTATAATTACTTCATCCTTATTTACTAGATTACTTCCATGAAGCTTAGAAATTTCTTCTCTTAATTCAATAATACCTTGATCTGGAGTGTAATAAGAAAGCTGGTCGCTAAAGGAGCCTTCAATCATATAATCTTTCATTTTTTGTGGCATTGGGTAAGACGGTACAGCTTGACAAAGATCTATTACACCGTCTTTTCCTAAAAGATCAGATATATTCCTTTTAAACTCTACTATAGGCGGATCTATTATCTTACTTGTCCTGAACTTCATTGATATCTTTTTACATAACTATTTACAGGACCGTAAGCAACAAAAGGAACGTTGTTAGAATCAAGACATATGTTAGTATAATTTCCCCATGATCCTGAAACAGTTCCCAAACTAGTCCATGCACCCGTACCATATAAACTTTTTTGTACAGTTGTAAGGGAATTGCCTTGGTTGTGATATGCCACATACACGCTACCATCAGAGCCTATTGCTATGTCTGTATGAGATACTGCTATATTCTGGAAATAATTAGCCGGTGTACCAACGTTAACCCAATCATTAAGTAAATCATCATATCTAAGCACACTACTTTTTCCTATACTTGAGTCATACATACCAGCAAAAAAGACATAAGGAGTGCCGTCGCTAGAAAGTTCAAATGCAAGACTTCCAATGCCCTGCCAAGGATCTGTTACATGAGAAAAACCTTTATTACCAAGATAATCCCAAGTACTAGTAACATCGTTGTAATATACAACACTAGCATTGTAGTGTTCTGTAGAGTCTATGAATGCCACATAAGGAACAAGATCTGTACCTGTGTTATGTACTTTTATTATAGGATAGCCATTACATCCGGGTATTGCTCCACCAACATATGACCAGCTAGCACCGTTGTAATACATAACTCTGTTCTTTGCTACTATGAACACCGTCCCATCTTCAACAGCAATTGTTGGGTACCAGTCAAAAGAAACATTAACTCCAACGAGTGAAGCAATGTTACCAAGGTCCAACCACGATGTACCATTATAATATTTAACTTTTGGAACAAACACTAAAGGATTAACCGTGACGAGTTCCCTATAGACAACATAGGGAGTACCATTCCATACAGCGATAGACATATCGTATGCTTCATTGGCAGAAATGTTAGCTCCCAAACTTGTCCATGAGGTACAAGAAGTTCCACCAGTACATTTTTTCACATTGAGCCTAAAAGAATTAACAAAGTCAGCGTAGGCAACATAAGGCTCGTTATTATATATATCCATAGAAATATCGCTTGTTGCACTATTTGGATTATTAGGAATTGTAGCATCAGTAAAGTATCCGCCACCAACAGTATTCCACTCTTTTGGTTCAGCGTCTAAACTACTCTCAGCTGCTTCCTCATTTGTACTACCAAGTTTTGCCATATCTTTTAGACTAGCAACCTGACTAAGTTCACACCCATAAAAGCCAAGAGCAACAGCGAGTATAATAACTATTTTCTTCATTCAAGTAACCCCCACTTAAAAAAGCACTTTGAGATCGATAGTAAAATTATAATGTTATTTTTTGATTACAGTCAATTAATAATTACAGACACAGGACAATGATCAGATCCAAGTATATCTGTATTATGATAGCTCTTTACGACCCTGTCTTTTAGGTTCTTATTAACACAATGGTAGTCTATCCTCCAGCCTACGTTCCTTGTTCGTGCCGCAGTTCTATAACTCCACCAAGTATAATTATTACCCTGTTTATTGAACATCCTAAAAGTATCTATATAACCACTTCTATCAATGAATTCATCCATCCATTCTCTTTCTTCTGGATAAAAACCCGGACTATCTTCATTATCTTTTGGGTTAGTAAGATCTATTTCCTTATGAGCGATGTTGTAGTCACCACAAAGCAGAACTGGTTTCCCTTTTTTAGTAAAACTATCAAGGTAGGCTTTCATTTCTTTACAAAAATCTAGTTTATATTTTAGCCTATTTCTTTCTGCCTGTGAGTTTGGAAAATATGCTGTAACAAACACAATGTCCTTCATTATTACGCTTATGCTTCTTCCTTCGTCGTCAAATTGCTTTATGCCAAGACCTTTTTCTATTTTATGATCTATATCAGACCTAATATAAACACCTACCCCGCTGTAACCCGGTTTTTTAGCAGGGAACATTACCACTTCATAACCTTTTGGATGTTCAGTAATACCATTTATTTGATCAAGGTTCGCTTTAATTTCTTGTACAGCAAATATTTCTGGTTTTTCTTTTGCAAAAAAATCAAAAAAACCTTTCTTAGCACAGGCTCTAAGTCCATTAACGTTCCATGATATTAATTTCATCATCTTCTTAGCAACCTCTTAGCTATCCCAATCAATTCAGCCCTAAACAACAACCCTATTCCCGAGCAGATCATAAGAAAACCTAAAAAAGAAAAAGCACCTATCCTTTCTCCCAAAGCTGCATAAGCGGCAACACTCCCAGCTACTGGTTCAAGCAAAGTAAGCATAGAAATAGTTGAAGCTCTAAAATGCCCTACACAGTGATTAAGAGAACCGTGTCCTATTACAGTTGGAACAAAAGCCAAAAGGAAAAAGAAAAGATAATTTCTTGGAGTATAGGATATAAGAGGCTCGTTAAAAGCGAACATAAATCCTAAACACACCATGCTGGCAAAAAAGTAGAGCATAACTATATAGACGTTTGAATCATGGGTTTGTCTTACTTTTTTTCCTGTAAGCACATAGGCAGAAAAAAGTAGTGTGCTAAGAAAGATCATGCTCATTCCCGTAATATCGCCTTTAAGCCTTGAAACACCCTCTATAAAAGTAAGTATGGTACCAATAAAGGCTAGAATAAATGCCGGAATGAATTTACTTCTTGGGCGCTCACGAAAAAATATATATGCACCTATAGTCGTATAGATAGGATTTGTTGCAACAACGACCATACCCTCAAAAACACTTACTGTTTTAAGTCCATATATCCACGTTATAAAATGCAAGCTGAACACTATGCCACCTAAGATCATCCATAAAAGTTCTTTAGTCCTTACCTTAGCCATTTGTTCTGATATTGAAACAGGAGCCATTAAAAAGATAAAGATAGACGCTATAAACAACCTATAAAATGCAATAGCGTACACTGGAGCATGTGAAAGTTTTATCAAAGTTCCAGCAAGGGACAAAGTGAATATCCCTAAAAGCAAAAGGACAATATTGTGTTCCCGTTTTTTTATACTATTGAACATTATTACTCCACCGTCTATGATTAAACACCCTTACTGCTCCATCCTCTACAACAGCAACTAAAGTTCTTTTATCATCAAGAATGGACATTATAGCAAAATCCTTATGTCGAAAAAAAAGTTCACCACCAATACTAGCCAATGAATATCCGTCAGAAACCTTTTTTGCAAGCTCATAAGACACATCTATTACCGGCATTATTGATGACACTAATTTTTCTACATCTATAATATTATTTCTAAGTTCCTCGACTGTAGTGTTTTCATCCAACTTGATCGAATCTTTTATATCAAAGACCCCAGAACTTAATCTTTCAAGTTCTGTAACATATGAGCCAACACCCAAACTTAGACCTATATCGTCTATAAGTGTTCTAATATAGGTTCCTTTAGAACAAGAAACTCGCAAAGTATAAAAAGGCAGATCAAAATCGAGCAAAGATATCTCTGATATGAATACTCTCCTTTTCTCTCTTTCTATACTAAGCCCCCTTCTTGCCAGCCTATATAAAGGAGCACCATCTTTTTTTATAGCAGAATGCATTGGTGGAACTTGTTCTATCCACCCTTTAAACCCATCCAAAGCTAAAATAAGTTTTTCCTTATTAACGTCAATAGCTGAGATGTCTAAATTTTGGATGATCTCCCCTTCAGCGTCTAGAGTTGTAGTTCTCATCCCTAGTCTACCAGTAACCTTGTAAACTTTATTCTCGTCCATTGCATAATTAGAAAGCTTTGTGGCTTCTCCAAGACAAAGCACCAAAACCCCACTTGCAAGGGGATCCAAGGTACCTGTGTGCCCTACTTTTTTTTGTTTTGATATTCTTCTTATTCTTTCAACAGCCCAAAAAGAACTCTTACCTTTTGGCTTATCTATGATTAAAAATCCATCCATATTTCCCAATAATTAAGCACAGTTTAGATGTTTTTAAAACCTTTTTATAAAATAACTTGACAAAACGTTCATCTTTCGGTATAATTCATAAGTAATACGAGGCGGTACGTTGGCTGTTTGTTTTTTGACACTACTTCGTAGAAATTTTGGAAGCCTGCCAACCCCCAGTGTTACACTTTGGCATGACAGTAATAGGGGGAAATTATGAATTACCGTTATTTTATTTATTCTGCTCTTCTGGTTTTTGTTTCTGCTTGCACCATGGAAATTCCTGCTCCAGACCAGATAATAAACAAACAGTTCATTAATGATGGAACTGATGAAGACGGAGGCAATAACTCAATAGATGATGCTCTACAGGCACCAATAATTAGCCCTGCTTCTATGAGCTCAAGTAACGGAGCTCCAGTGGCAGTATCTATAAGCTTGCCGCCAAGTTCACCAGCTGGTACTAAAATATATTACACTTTAGACGGAACAGATCCTGCAACTTCTCTAACAGCTTATTTGTACACCATTCCTTTTGTAGTAACAGGAAGTTTGCAACTACAGCAGGTAAAAGCAGTGGCTCTGAATGGTTCAGAATTTTCAACAGAAACTGCTTCTGACTATTGGTTCGGCGACTGGGAAACAGTTGGTAATTATTATGTTGATACACTAAACGCAAGGATGTTCGCTGCAGAAAATGGTGTAGTATATGTTGGAAAACAAGATAACAGCTTCATGCCAAGTAAGTTGATAATCCAATATACAACTGCTGGAGATCCTTGGACAGAATTACCAGCAATACAAGAATTTGGATGTGGTGGCAACCCATGGTTCGGTGGTAATTTTGCAAAAGCTTTTGCTGTTGAAGAAGGGACTCCTTACGTTGCATGTAATCAACTAAACGGAGTATCTGTTAAAAAATATGAAAATGGTAGCTGGCAGGACGTAACAGGGATTAATAACCCTATAGCTCCAATAGACGATCCTGTAGACATAATCTTAAAAGTAAGCAACGGAACACCTTATGTGGCTGGTGTTGACCATGGTAACTGGAAAGTAAGAGCATACTATTTTGATGGAACAGACTGGCAAGCTATGGGTGCTCAACCTTTAATGCCATTCAACACAACACGCGCAGGCTTTGATGTAATAAATAATATTCCATATATTGCGTATGCCGCACCGTCTGGACTATATGTTGGTAGATTTGATGTTAATACTAACACGTGGATAGATCTAAACACTGGCATCACACAGCTAGGCAATGCTTATTATGTAGATTTATCTATAAATGATAATGGTACAACTAACGGAGTACCTTATGTATTATTCAGCGATGCAAATAACGATTTTAGGATAATAAAATATGAAAATGGTCTTTGGACTTATGTAGGGGGAGTTGTACCTAGTTCTAATTTCATTAAGGTTTTTGATGGCATCCCTTATATATCTACTCTTGATGCAAACAAAATGGTTATTAAAAGATTTGATGGTGGCTCATGGCAAGACGTAGGAACTCCTACTTTTTACGATGTAGGCCAATTTCAAACTAGTATAGAAATAGACCCTGTAACTGGTAATATACATACATATTACAACACTCCAGTAGGTGGCTTAGCAGAAAGCTTTGGCCCTAACGGATCAGGAAATACATCACACGTTATAGATCCTTTAATGTCTTTGTAAATTAGCTTAGGAGTTTTTGTAATTCCTTTAGCAAAGAATCTAGAATAACAGCAAGGTCGCCCTGGATAGTACAACCAGCGGCGACTTTGTGTCCTCCGCCTCCGTAATTTGAACAGAACTGGTTAACATCCACCTTGCCTCTGCTCCTAAAACTAAATTTGTATTTATCCTTTGCTACCTCTTTTACTATAAAGGCAAGTTCTACACCCTCTATTGAACGTGGAAAATCTATCAAGCCCTCACTATCCTCGGTTTTTGCCTTTGTAATATCAAGGTCACTCAACTTCATTATCATGTATGCTACCTTACCGTTAAGCTCAAAGTTAAGAGTAGAAAGAACTTTACTTGTTAACTGCATCTTTTCTCTTGATACGCTAAAGAAAAGATTCTCTGAGACGTGTGCACAATTCGCTCCACTTTCAACTAATTCCGCGGCTATCCTTAATGTGTGTGCCGTAGTAGATATATAACGCATACCGCCTGTGTCGTCATATAAAGCTGTCAGTAAAGCTGTTGCTATATCTTTATCAAGTTTTTTTCCTTCTAAAAGTTCTTTTATCACCTCGTATACTTCTTCTCCGGTACAAGAAGCCTTACTGTTAACATAATTCAGATCACCGAACATCGGGTTAGAAACATGGTGATCTATATTTATAAGTTTTTTATATCCGCTAAAATTAGTTATATATTTTCCACATCTATTCCTATCTCCACAATCAAGCATTACGAAAATATCAAAAGTTTTTCCTTTTAAGTCATTTGTGTCGCTAGTAACGGTTTCCCAACCACTAAGAAATCTGTGCTTTATTGGAACAGGATCTACACAATACATAGTTGTATCTTTTTTCATGTCCTTAAGAGCCTTTCCCAAAGCAAGCATAGAACCAATTGCATCACCATCTGGTGACTCATGTATACAAATAAGTACAGACTTTGCATTCTTAAGTTCAACGACTATATTATTTATCTGATCCATGTTCTATATCCTTGAATATTTTATCTATCTTCATGCCATTTTCAAAAACATCGTCATAATGGAATTCCAATTCAGGAGTATAACGCATATTAAGTTTTTTTGATATTTCTTTACGTACCCAACCTTGTACACTCTTAAGACCTTTGTTGGTTGCATCTGTGTCTTCTTTATTAGAACAAACATAATATATTTTTGCTACTTTAAGATCTTCAGTCATCTTTACGTCTGTAATGCTTATGCCGTGTAAACGAGGATCATTAACGCTGTATATAAAAAGTGTAGCAACTTCTTCTTTAATAAGGTCTGCTATTCTGCTGGACCTTGGATAAGAGCGTTTTCCTTTCATGACTGTTGTGCCGGAGTAGCCGCTTTTTTAGTACCCACTACAGTTCCGCTTGAATCAACCATGTTAACAGAGAATGATTCAAGTATGTCTCCCTGCTTAATATCGTTAAATCCTTCAACGGACATACCGCATTCAAGACCTGCAGCAACTTCTTTAGCATCATCCTTGAATCTCTTAAGGGATTTTAATTTACCTGTATATACAACTGCTCCATCCCTAATAACCCTTACCATCGAGTTCCTTATGATCTTGCCGCTCTTAACACCACAACCAGCAATAGTCCCTATTCTTGAGACGTTGAATATTTGTCTTACCTCTGCCTGACCATTTACCTTTTCAACTTCGGTAGGGTCTAGCATACAGAGTTTAACTTTTTCCATATCCTCTAGACAGTTGTAAATAACGTCGTAAAATTTAATATCTACTTTAGATGTTTGTGCTTCCTCTAATGCTTTTGAATCTGGTCTTACGTTAAAAGCTATAATTACAGCACCAGAGGCAAGAGCAAGGTTAACGTCGTTGCTTGTAACACCACCAGTCCCTGCAAGAATTACCTTAACAGCTACAACTTGATCTGTAAGGTTCTCTAAAGAAGCCTTTAGTGCTTCTACAGAACCTTGAGTGTCTGCCTTAACTATCAACTTAAGGTCTTTAGTCTCTCCACTACAGATACCTTTCATTATATCATCAAGAGTAACACTCTTCTTCGTCTCTGGACTTGATTGTTTCCTAATCTCGTCTACCCTGTGTTCAACAAGTTCCTTAGCCGCATCGTCTGTTGGTAAACAATTAAATTTTTCTCCTGCCATTGGAACAGAATTCAATCCGTGTACCTCTACAGCATGTCCCGGCAAGGCAGACTGTATAGTGTTGCCTCTAGGATCTTTCATGGAACGAATACGTCCATAACTTGTACCAGCAACAAGGTTATCGCCTATCTTTAAAGTACCCTTTTGTACTATTATAGTCGCTACAGGTCCCATTCCTTTATCAAGTCTTGCTTCTATGACAACACCTTCTGCGGAACGATTTGGGTTAGCTTTTAATTCCATTACCTCTGCCTGTAAAAGTATGGACTCAAGAAGTTGTTTTATACCTTCTCCTTTTTTAGCCGCTGTAGGAACAACTATCGTTTGTCCACCCCAGTCCTCTGGTAATAATTCTAATTCTGCGAGTTGTTTTTTTACCATATCTGGATTGGCGTTTGGTTTGTCTATCTTGTTAAGGGCCACAACTATCTCTACGCCTGCCGCCCTTGCGTGATCTATTGATTCTCTTGTTTGAGGCATTACTCCGTCGTCGGCAGCAATTACAAGTACCACTATATCCGTAACTTGTGATCCTCTTGCCCTCATTTCTGTGAACGCTTCGTGTCCCGGTGTATCTATAAAAGTAATAGAGCCCTTTTCAAGTTGTACTTCGTGAGCACCTATACGCTGAGTAATACCACCAGCCTCTTTATCTGCAACGTTGGTTTTTCTTATTGCATCAAGTATAGAGGTCTTACCATGGTCAACGTGTCCCATCATGGTAACTACCGGAGACCTTGGGACCATGTCCTCTTGTTTGTCTTCTGTAGTTTGAAGCACCTTAGATTCGTCGAATTTTACCTGTTCAACTTCATAAGAGAACTCTGTAGCTATTAAAATCGCTGTATCTAGGTCTATCTTTTGGTTCATTGTGGCCATGGTTCCCATTGCCATCAACTTTTTAACTATCTCTGCAGCCTTAACGCTCATCTCTCTTGCAAGATCTGATACCGTTATTGAATCTCCCTCTAT
>CAYPMK010000012.1:0-16027 GCA_964411885.1 uncultured Bdellovibrionales bacterium | reverse complement strand
CCTTAACGCTCATCTCTCTTGCAAGATCTGATACCGTTATTGAATCTCCCTCTATCCTTACTTTCCTTTTACTTGCTTTTGGAACGGTTATAAGTGTTTTTTTCTGTTCTCTCCCCGCTGGAGCTTTCTTTTTAACACCATATTGAGCTCTCCCAGTGGTCTGACTCTTTATGTCGTGTATATCTACTACTTCAAGCTTAGTAACATCTTTCTTAACACCTTTAGCCTTTCTTCTTTCTTCTTCTGCCGCTGTTTCTTTCTTTTTATCAAACATCCTGTGGTGAGAACTAGCTGGTGGAACTATTGGTGTTTGTTGTACGAACCTGTGTCCTGCTCCTGCTGGCCTTCTATCACCAAAAGGTTTTCTATCCCCACCCTGTGTTGGTCTTCTATCACCACTTGGCCTACTAGGGCCAGAACCCGGCCTTCTGTCTCCACTTGGTCTTCTATCTCCAGACGGTGCAGGCCTTCTGTCACCGCTTGGTCTAGGACCAGAACTTGGTCTTTGTGTATATGATGGCCTTGTAGATGATGTATCAACTATCCTCGGTTTTTCTCTTCTTGGCTCTGTAACAGCCTCTTTAGTTTCCTGTTTTTCGGTTTTTTGTTCAACAACAGGTTCTGATCTTAACACAACCTGTTCTTGTTGCTGTTCTACAGGCTGTTCTTCTTTTTCCTGAACCTCTTGTACTGGCTCTTCTATCTTCTTTTTTCTTATTATGGTCTTAGAATGTTGCTTTTGATCTTCTTTTGGCTCTTCTTGTTTTGGTTCTTCTTTCTTTTTCTTGGCAACTTTAGATGCTGGTTTTTTTTCAGCTACTTCTTTCTCTTTTGTTGTTTTAGCACCAGCAGCACTTTTCTTTTTAACTGTTGTCTTTTTTTCTGCTTCCTGTGGAGCTTTATCTTTATTAAGTAAATACTCGCGTATTTTTTCTGCATCAGCGGCAGAAACTTCGCTCATATGGTTCTTTATCTCGCTAGAAAGCTTTATCTTAGAACTGCTTATTTGCTTAACCAAATCCAGTGGTTTAAGACCTAGTTCTGGTGCTAGTTCAAAGATCGCTATCTTTTTAGTTTCCGCCATTAATAAAACACTCCTATAAAGACTTTAAAGCATTATAAACTAATTCTGCCTTTTGATCGTCTATCATCATTTTAGACTTAAATTCTTCTAATGTTGATGAACTAACAGAACTAACTGTATCATAACCTGCAGCTCCCATCCTTAATATAACGGACTTTGTTGCCTCTACTATAGATGAAAGTTTTTCAGCTTCTATAAATCCGTTCAGCTTGCCTTGCTCTATTAAGGCCTCATTATTAAGAAGCTTTGCATAAACATGTATTGGATTAAGTTCGTCCTTATTCTCCCAATCAATTTTTTCCTTAACAGCTTCTATGTCAACTTCTGCAAGTTCTTGTATGTTGTTTACACCTACATTATTAAGTTCCTTTACCAAACTTGGTCCAACACCCCTAACTTTTAAGAGCTCACTCTCATCAGCATCTAGATCTTTTTCTCTTGCAGTCAACTGTTGCATTTCTTCTCTTAATATTTCATCTGCGGTTCTCTTTCCAGATACTGTGAACTTTTCATCAGATGTTTTTATAATTACCTTTCCAGAATCTACCATTTCTTTGGCTGAATTTATAAGTGTTTGAGCCTGCTCCTCGTTGTCAAAGCCCGGAATACCTATTATCTCTTGAGCTGTAGCCTCTGCAACTTCGAACACCGTCTTATATCCGTTCTGGAACAATGCGGTAGCAATAGTTTCACTTATGTTAGGTATCTGCGTTAAGGAGAATTTTGCATCCTCATAACGTTTAGACATATCTGTCTCACCCATCACATCTATTTTCCAGCCAGTTAATTGAGCCGCAAGACGAACGTTTTGTCCTCTTCTACCTATTGCAAGACTAAGTTGTGTGTCTGGAACTATTACTTCCATATACTTGTTGCTTTCATCTATAAGGACCTTACTAACCTCTGCAGGTTGCAAAGCCGCACAAACGAATTTTGCTATATCAGAGTTGTAAGCAATTATATCTATTCTTTCTCCTTTCAACTCAGAGACTATATTTTGTACTCTTGCACCCCTTATTCCAACACAAGCACCCACAGGATCTATGTCTTTATCCTTAGATGTAACTGCTATTTTTGCTCTTGAACCCGGGTCTCTTGCCGCACTCTTTATTGTTACTATGCCTTCATATATTTCTGGAACTTCCATCTCGAATAATTTTATAAGATATAAAGGTGTAGCTCTTGATAGTATTATTTGTGGACCCTTTGGTGTTTGCTGAACATCCAAAAGGAAAGCTTGAACTCTGTCACCTATCCTATATTGTTCTCCGGGGATCTGCTCTTTCAAAGGCATATACCCTTCTGTTTTCCCCAGATCTATTACGACCGTTCCTCTTTCAAAACGTCTTACTATACCACTTATTACTTCTCCCTTCCTTGCAAGGAATTCAGAATAAATGATTTCTCTTTCTGCATCACGAACCTTTTGGTTTATTACCTGTTTTGCAGTTTGTGCAGCTATTCTGCCAAACATAGCAGAATCTAGTTTTACACCTATACTGTCCCCAAGTTCAACCTCTGGGTCATCCTTTTTTGCCTCAGAAAGTTCTATTTCTATATCTTCATCAGCAACGTCGCCATCTTCTACAACGGTTTTGAACTGAAAGAGTTCTATCTCAAAAGTTTCCTCGTTGTATTGAGCTTCTATCTCAACATGTGGACCCATTTTCTTTTTTGCGGCAGTAACAAGAGCGGCTTCTATAGCCTCTATTATCATCTTCTTATCTATGCCTTTGTCTTTTCCAAATTGTTCTATGACTCTTTCTAGTTCTTCAAACATCATAAAAGCTACCTCTCAAATTTTAGCTTTGCTCTCTTAATATCACTCATCTTGACCTCTTTGGTCTTTCCCTCTACTTCAAAAACTATCGAATCCATATTCACTGTCTGTATCCTGCCAACAAAAGAGCCACCCACTGGTTCCATAATAACAACATTCGCAAGTTTGCCCTTGAACCTTTTATAGTCATCAATTCTATAGAGTGGTCTTTCTAGACCCGGAGTAGAAACCTCTAGCGTATAATCTGTTTTTATAATTCCCTCTACATCTATAAGTCTTTGAACCATTCTACTAACTTCTTCACAATCAGAAACCTTAAGCGTGCACTCAGGATGGGTTTCGCCTATCCTATCTACATAAAGCCTTAAAAGAGGCTTTCTTGAGCTTGAAAGTTCTATATCCACAAGGTCTATCCCCATAGATTTAAGCTCAGAATTAAGGAAATCTGCAATGCTCTGCTTAGATAAAGACAAAGTACAGCCCTCCCTTTTAATAATAAAAATAGGGCACTAAAGCCCTTGATTGGCTTGAATAGCATAAGCCCACGCTATTAGCAAGAGCTTTTTAAGCAAGCATTAAGCAGAAACTATCTCTGCTTTTGTTACTAGGGATATGAATTTATATCCAGCTTCTTCTATGGCCTCTCTACCACCCTCTTGTCTATCAACAACAGATATTATGCCAAGGATATCAAGACCATGTTCCTTTGCCCTGTCACAAGATTTAAGTGTAGAACCGCCAGTAGTTACAACATCCTCAAGAATAACCACCTTTGTTCCAGATGGTACGTTCTTTATGCCCTCTATCCAGCGTCCAGTACCATGAGCTTTTGGTTCCTTTCTTATATAGAAAGCATGAAGAGTGCCACCTTGACTATGGCTTAGTACAGAAGTCGCTGTAGAAAGAGGATCTGCCCCCATGGTTATTCCCCCAACGGCCTTTGCCCCATTGAACTCATCATGAACGACTACATTAATAAGTTTACCCAAAAGGAATGATCCCTTTGAATTAAGTGCAGTTTGTTTTACGTCTATATAGAAATCTGACTTCTTACCACTTGCAAGAACAACATCCCTTTTTTCATAAGAAAGCTCTCTTAAAAGATCTCTTAATTCTTTCCATTCATTTGTGTTTTTAAATTTCATTTTCTAAAAAACCCCTTTTTGTTTTTATCTTTTGACATACCTTTTCTTTTTTTCTTTATGTAAATATAAACAACTACAAACACCGCTAATGCTACTAGTAGTGATATCCATAGAGCTGACGACTTTTTAGCTTCTCCAATTTGTAATGCTTTCTTTTCTTTACTATCTAAAGCTGTTTTAATAGCCTGTTTTTGACCGAACAATAAACCTTTTAGACCTGTATCCAAAGGTTCTGCCGGTAAAGACATCCTCATCTTCATACTCTCTATTAACTTATAAAGTTCAGACATATAGATGTTGTATTTATTCTTTTCAACAGTAACTGTAAACAGCACCGCCCTTCCATCTTTTACTGTTGCAAGATAACGAGTGTAATAATCTGGAACAGCTGTACTAAGATGCTGGCTATCTACCCATTTTTGCCCAAATATATCTTTATACTGAGTATAAGTAGGAGTACTTTTAACTTTTTTATTCTCTTTAAGATCATAACTTACCATCGAACCACTTAGATAATCATAATAGTCTTTCATGTTATCTGAGGGGCCTTGGGGACCAGCCGCCATAACTATAACAACCTCGCTGGTTTTTTTTGGATCTAGTGGCTGGCAAGTCCAATAATAGCCAGACTCTGAACAACCCCATGAATCAGGAAGATTAAATTCTATAAAACTATTAACGAAAGGTTTTGCTTCAATCACATTTGTACTTAAAATAGAAGCTAACAAACAAATTAGTAACATAGACCCTCCCAATTATAAAAACATCAATCAGTGAACCAAATATCCCAGATCATCCTTGATGCTGTATAGTTTGCAACAATTGCAATTAAGATAGAGGCTATAGCAAGTCCATAAGGACCAAAGAACATACCAAGAGAAATAATAGCAAACCTTTCTGGTCTATGGATAAAACCATGTGCTACGTCGTAACCAAATTGCCTTGCTCTTACCATTATAAAAACCGTCATTAAAGATCCAACAAGACAAAGATATGCGAATATCGCAAAATATGCTTTCTCTGCCTGTATAAAAAACACTGCAATACCGGTATAGAATATTATCTCTGAATACAGATCTGTTATTGAATCTACTAAAGCGCGTCTGCTTTCTTTATCATCTCTTTTTTCAGCGACCATTGACCCCATAATATCTGATGCAGCAGCCAATATGCCAGCAAGACCAGCTTGTCCAACACCGTCAGCAAATAATAATATTGCACAAATTGAACAAAGCACCAACACTGTTATAGAGAAAAAATTAGAGTGTAAACCTTCTTTAACAAATATTGGTATAAAATAACTAAAAGCTTTTTCATAATAAGACTTAAGTTTTATACGAATTTGTTTTGAATCTATCTTCAAATATGAACAGCCTCCTTGACTATCTATTATATTGCAAAGATGGAACTACTTCTTTTCCTGTTATCTTACTAAGATCAGCCAACGCCATATTGTAGTTGTATATAGACATACTGTAATTTATCTTTGCCTCAAAATATCCTTTCATTGAGTCTATAAGGTCCTTAACGTCGTCACTAGTACCTATTCCATAGCCAAGTGCGGCATTCATCATCCATTTACTTCCGTTAGACTCACCTTCTTTTGCATATTCAACAGCCTGTTTGTAGTCCAAGGCTTCTCTAAAAGCTTTCCTTACCTGAAGCACTTTACCTTCTGTAAGTGTATCTTTTGAGAACAATAATTTTTCATATTCTGCCTTGCTTTGTTTTGACATCGCATTTATTGTCCACCAATCAAGATTGAACCGAAATCCAACCATAACTCCAGCACCATAATTATTAAAAGGATCGCTAGCAAAAACACTTGGTTGTTTATCATTAACGTTGCTGTAAGAATATTGTCCAAATCCAAGCGCAAAAAGTGCTGGCCTTTTTTGTTTTGCTTGCCCTTGCCAAAGAGCCTTAGTGGCCTCTATACCAGAGAACAGCATTTTAAGCTCTGGACTACCGTCCATCGCCATAGCAATATATTTATCTTCACCACTAAGATCTACTTCTTCTGGATACAAGTATTCTTCGTCCAATTCAACTTTTGTGTCCCTTGGGAGTCCCATTGTCCAAACCAAAGCTTTTTCTGCAAGATATTTTCCTCTCAAAGCTTCATCACTTTTGATTTTTATCTGAGAATAAAATGTCTTTAATGCGTAAAGATCCTCTCTTTTTATTTTGTTCTTCTCTAGAAGTTCCTCTGCTTTTTTAACAGCACCATCCATCTTGCTGTTAGCCTCACCAACTAGGTCTACCATATCGTTAGCAAGTTGAAGGCCATAGTAGAATTGTTTTGTTCTATATATAAGGTCTTCTTCTTTGTTCTTAACCTTGTTTGTTTCTACATCATAACCATGTTTAGCTGCGCTCTTATATTCGTCTACTACACCAAAGGTATAAATGGGTTGTATCATTGTTCCGCGAACCGTAGCAAACACGCCCCATTTAGACCAGTTGCTTTGTGATTGTAATGCATCCCCAGTATGTTGAAAAACAGGAGCACCCATTATGTAGAGTTCTGTTTTGGGAAACAACGCCGCTCTTGCCTGATCTATCCTTCCTTGAGCAAGATCTATACTTTTTCTTTCTCCAAGTAACTCTCCGTTATAATTTAGAGTCCTTTTAAGTGCAGAAGCAAGACTGATCTTTTCTTTTCCCTCTGTATCATTAGAGAAAATATTAACAGAAAATAATAACAGAAAAACAAGAACAAAGGATCTCAACTCTTATCCCCCTTTTTTAGCATCACAGGAACAATAAAAACGAGCAATGTAGCACAAGCTGATAAACCAACAAAAGCTTGTATGGCAAGACCAAAATATCCTTCTATCATAGCTATGAACAAGGATAATACACCTACCATCACTATAAAGAGTGTAACTAATATATGCTCCTTTATTTTATAAAGAAGATCCATTAAGCCCCCTTTTTTGCAGCAAGACGATCAGCCTTATCTGTTTTTGCTCTTTCGTCTTTGGTTTCTTTTAATTTTTTCTTCATAAGATCTATTAGCTTTGAATATGATTTTTTAGATATGACCTCGTTGAACTGTGATCTAAAACTTGGCACCCATCTTTCTCCATCAACATCAACATCATATATTTTCCATTCTCCATTGTTGTTCTGAATATACCAATCCATTATAAAATTCATCCTTCTCTTCTTTTTGTTCTGAACTATAGAACGGATGACAGCCTTGTTCTTGCTTGATTCAAGAACACTATGTGTCATGTGGTAGCTACCAAAGTAATCATTAGCTATTGGATAAACAATGGATTCTATAAGCTGTCTGAATATATTAACAAAATTATTCCTGTCATTTTCACCCTTGCCAGCCCAATGGTCACTCTTGAATTTTTTAGTAGTTGAATCATAATCATATTTTAAGGATTTTTCACACACGTCGTAAAAATCTATCAACTTAGAAGTTCTTTCTGCAAGAGTGAAGTCTGTGCTCATATATTGTTTATATGAGACATCTCCTTTTACATATTTAGCCTTGTTGTCTGCCATCTTATTAAAACCGTCTAGCATATTCAATACTACTTTTTTAGCAGGAATATCCTCTTCTACTTTTTTTACTACAGTTTTATCTTGTGCATAAGACAAAGAACTTATCAGGACCATGATGGATAATAAATAGTGCATTTATAAACAACCTCCGTTTTACTCTATTATAATCTAGTAAAATAATGGTGTCGGGTCAATATCGTTTGTAGTATCCCTTAAACCAAAATATAGGGCCGGACTATCAACAGAACCGCTATCACCCGAATGAGCAATGATACTGCCTTTTTTAACCTTATCTCCTATCTCAAAGAATATTTTAGAAAGATGGCCATAAATAGAGAAAAGACCATTTTGATGATCTATTATGAGTACCCTACCATAAACAGGTATCCACCCAGTGTATATGACTACACCGTCGTTAATAGCAGAAACATTGCTTGCATACCCAGTTTGAACTGTAACCCCTTTGTTATAGATCCAGTTCCTTAGTTTAGCATCCCAGACCTTGCCAAAACTATTCACTATGCGCCCTCTTAGTGGTGGTATATTGTTTAAATCTCCACTATTCAAATTTTGACCCAACTTTGTTTTAGCAGTCAGATTCTCTATTCGTTGAGAACTTTTGTCTGTTCTTTGAATAAAAGCCAAATAAGATGCCGCGTTCTTTTTAGCCCTATCAAGAAGTGTCTTTTTTTGAGCTAGCTTCTTTTTTAATTCTTCTAGAACACTAAACTGTTCTGTCCTTTTTTGTTCCAGTTTCTTTTTTTCTTCTTCGACCAACTCTTTTATGGTCATGACCTCTGATATATCCTTAGATAACTTGTCGTAGGTATTTACATCTTTTTTTAACATCTTTGATACTATCGCTTCACTTCTTATTAGATCCTCAAAATCCTTGCCAGCAGTAATAAAGCCAATCCTTTCTGGTATTGAAAAAGACATCAGTACTCTTAAGTTCTCCTTAAGTTCTTTTTCTTTTGAAATGACTTTAGCTTGTTTATTATTTAGATCGGATTCAAGTATCTTAAAGGCCTCTGCTTGCGTCTTTATCAATATATCTAATGAATCTATTTTTTCCTGAAGTTTTCCTGCCTCATATTCTGTTCTGTCAAGTTCAGACATCAGCTTTTTATAATCTTTAGCGTCTAGATTAAATGCAAATAAGACATAAAAAAGTATTGATAATAACCTACTACTGTTGGTCATCAATACTCCTTACGAATGCCATAAGATTACCAAAACAGCCTATGAAAATTGATACCGCATAAACAAAAACTACTTGCATGGCAGTAAGGCTTACCCAGCCGTCTATGAACTGTGAAAGACTTTTGTCTACGGCTTTACCAAATATATACTGAAAACAAACACCAACGCTTGCTCCAAAAACACCCATAACAACACCAGAGACAACATAAGGTATTCGTATTCTGAATTCAGTAGCACCACAAAGACGCATTAATCTTATTTCATCTTTTCTTTCTATTACACCAATCCTTACGGCGTAAAAAACTAAAATAGTACTTAACACCATCACAAATATCATTACACCTATAGAGAACAATGCAGAAAAATAAATAAGGTCCTTAAGGCTTTTAAACCAAGAAGAACTTAAAGAAACATCTTCTACACCCTCTATCTTTTGTAAGTCAGAACTTATGTTGGCCACTACATCTGCAGAGATCCTTGCTTCTATAAAACCCGGAACAGAGTCCACAGAAAAAACCACATCTTCATCTGGAAATCTTTTCTTTAATATTTCTAAGGAAAGCTCTGAACTTATATGCTTTACCTCTAATACTCCTTTAACTTTAGATATCTGTTCTGAAAGTTCTTTTACATCTGTACCTTCAACAAAAAAAACTGCTGCTCTTAATTGTTTTGACCAGTTATCTTCTGCAAGACCAAGATTATAGACGGCAGAACTAAATACAAAGAACAAAAAAGAGGCAGAAGAAATTACCAAGGCCAAAAGAACAGCGGCCCTTTTGTGTCTTCTAATATCACGCAGGCTTTCTTTTACTACGCCGATCAAGCAAGCCTCCCCTTATCAAGTTTAAGCACTCTACCCTTGTGTAGACTTAATAAATGTTCGTTATGTGTTGCAAATATGACCGTACTACCCCTTTGAGCAGCCTCATAGAACATCTTAAAGACCTCTTCTGCAGATTTAGGGTCTAAATTACCCGTAGGTTCATCGGCTATAAGTATCCATGGGCTGGTTACCAGAGCTCTGCAGATGGCAACTTTTTGTTGCTCACCACCAGAAAGTTTATGAGGATACTCATTCCTATATTTCCATATATCGAACTTTTTCATCATAAGTTCTGATAATTCTTTATTCTCGCTGTTAAGCTTGCCCCAAACATAAAATGGCAAACAAACATTTTCCACAACACTTCTATCCCAAAGTAATTTAAAATCTTGGAACACTATACCCATTTGTCTTCTTAACATAGCCAATCTATAGCTAGATAATTCGTCTACTACACTACCACCAACTACAACACTACCATCGCTGGGTTTAAGTCCACCATATATTAATTTTAAAAGAGTGCTCTTGCCAGCGCCAGAACTACCAGTAACGAATATAAACTCGCCTTTCTGTATATGAGCTTCTATACCTTTGAGTGCGAAAACATCGTTATCATATATCTTTGATACCGACTTAAAATGTATCATCGTTAGCGTACCAACACATTAGGATAGAAGATTAAAAGAAGCCCTAATACCAACATTAAAAGACCACTGACTAACTTTAACGCCTTACCATGTTTTTCCTTAAACTTATAATGACCCATGGTGTAAGCAAATACAGCGACTATTATGGCTAAAGGCATTATATATACAAGATTATAAAGAGCTATATACAGGTACGTATCAAAACTACTTATGTTCCTAAGAGAAAGTATTCTGGTATAAATAGCAGGTAAACCAACCGTACAACCCAATTCTATAAAGTTAACAAAGATGGCCAAGGTAATTGTACCTAGTATAGCTAAAAACTTATTGCTCTCGTTTATTACCTTTCTAGATTTTTTATACAGTTTTGGTTTAACACTCTCTGGTATCATTAAAGAAACACCTTTCTTAAAGAAGAAAAGTTCCTTTATGTTCACTAAACCCATCAACACAGCTACTGCCCCAAGTATTACCGTTATAGTACTGGAATAACCTATTACAAGGAACACATTCACCCATGCAGTCATAAAAAGAAAATACACGAAACCAGAGGCAACAACGAAAGTAGTTCCAAGAAATATTATCTTTTTCCTACTACCAGCATAGACCATTAGACCCAACAAAAAAGCAAGCACCCACATAGCACAAGGATTCAACCCATCTAAAAAACCCATGTACAAAGTAAAAGTAGGCAAAGAGATAGTATTTACGTTAACGTTCCCCAACATCGGTATATTTATTTCGTTTGTTGGACAATCGTCTTTTTCTCCTTTAAGAGTTCTTATCTCTTTTATTATAGAAGAACATGTAATATCTTTTGAAAAACCCACAAAGAACTTATCGCCTATGAATATAGTTGGTACTCCCTGTGGTTTAGTGGAATATTCTTTTGCAACTACCTCAAAAAACTTTGCGTTGTCGTGATTCTTTTTAATTTCATATTGGTAAACAACTAGTTCAGGATATTTGATCTCTAATTCATCCAAAAATTCATGAGCCTTTTTGCAGTGAACACAATCATAAGCATAAAAAAAGTAGAGATAGATATTCTTGTTCTCTGATATCGTTTTATATATTTTATTCTCTGGCAAAGCATCCATTTTGGATATTTCCTCTACCTCTTTATCAGAGAATGTACCCCCTTTTACATTACAAGGAGCTTTAGCCTCATCCATACTGCAAACTTGCGACCAAGAATATGTGCTAAACAACAAACAAACAGTTAAAAACACGGATCTAAACATCCTTTATCTCCTTATTCTGCGTTTTTAAGGTCCATTGCACCTTCTACAGAAGGTGTAAAATTCTTAAGCCCTCCATTCTCTGGTCTTGCCATTGAATACAGAACATATCTTTGATAAAGTTGGATACCACCATTGGCAAGAATAGCCATCTTTTGTGGAGTAGAAAAAACTGGGTTCTCGTCTACGCTATACATAAAAAGGTCATAACCTTCTAGGTCACCCTTATTTATTATCGACATATATTTAGAATATGGAAACTTCTTTATCCTCAATAAAAATCCTGCAGCATACAACTGTTTCATCATTTCTTGTGCCACAGAGATTTGTTCTGGTAGATCAGGTACGAGTATATTCAAGGGTATCTTCCCTGATTTTTTTGCACCAAGAGATTTTAGAAAGTCTGTAACTGTATTTTTTGAATCAAATGGTTTGTAAGGTCTTGTTTGGAATCTCTCAGGGAAGACAGAACTTGCATAAAGTGTTCTGCCTGTATTTACCATAACACTGTTATCAAACACCAACTTTGATATTCTTGTTTTGTCTATTCCTCCCAAAAATGCGTTCTTTAAATCTGGGAATGAAAGATACTTTGATTCAGGATTAAAAAGAACATACTGGTAAGAATATATAAGCCTCTTGGATGTTTTATATTTACCTTTACCAAGGTCTTTATCCTTAAGCATCTTATAGTCGGTAAAAGGTAGTCTATAAGCAAGTGCAAGACTTCCGTTAAGTATGTCCCTGTATACAAGTTTAGCAGGCATAAACCTAAAAAATAACTCGTCGATACGAGGATATGGTTTTCTCCAATAAGATTTGTTCTTATAAAGCATTATTTGAGATCTAGAGTCTTTCTTGTCCCATATCTTCCAATCCTTAAAATAAAAAGGACCTGTACCAACAGGATACTCTATCGCCCAAGATCCAGCATCTTCCATATATTTTTGTCTAACTATATATGAGGTCCTTGCCAATATCCTTTTAAAGCGCTCAAAAAGCCATTTGTTAGGACTATCTATACCAGCGACTCCATACTTTATGATGAATTTAATTTGATTTTGACCTGATATGCGTACATCTTTTATCATATCTAGAGTAGATGAAAGCGTTCTAGAACTCTTTATTCTACGTATTGAAAAGATAATGTCTTCTGTAGTTAAGGGATTACCATCGTGAAAGAACACATTAGGCCTTAACTTACAATTTATTTGCATCTCTGCATTAGATGTAACATCTTCTGAATATGAATCCACCAAACACTGTTCAAGTAAAGACTCCCTCGGTTCCCCAGTTATGTCCATTTCGTATAACGTATCGTATATTTGTCTTCTTATGTCGTCTAAATGTATAGGAATATCCTCGTGTGGATCCAGTTCCCACATAGATACAATATCTTTATCACCAGAACAGATTATTGCTTTTTTTTGTGCATAAACACAAAAAACAAAAGAACAAAATATTAAGGATAAAAGAAATATTCTCATATTCAATCTTGTTTGTTAAAGCTTGCTGATAATGCTGGAGAGTATTTTACTTTCTTTAACCACTCCTTGTTTAGTTCTTGTAAATAAAAAGCGTACTCCTGATTACCTCGTTTTGATATATACTCATCCTTGTAGCTGTTAAAATCCTTGCTATTAGTGTTAAAATTATCTGTATATTCCTTGTTTAAAGCAACGACATAATCAACACCTGCTATTTGTCTTGAATAAAGTTTTCCCTTATTAAGACCAAAAGACCAGATAACATCATTGGCATTAGATCCTGCAAAAGACGGTAAAGAACCTGAACTCCTAGAAAATTGCCCACTGTCACCAACCTTTTGTTTAAATACGCTGGCAGCCTTTGATATGTCGTTCATCTTCAATGCTTCAGCGGTTAGTTTTTCTATCATGTCTTGCTTTTTTTGTTTAAGTAAAAGATCTTTTGCTATATTGTTCTTTGCCTCTTCAAAAGTTATTATTTTATCGCCGTTCTTAAAACTATCATTGTTGGCAGTATAATATGACTCTGCTTGTTTCTTTCCATAAGAAGAAGCCAAAAACTCATTCACTTCTTTGTTGCTAACTTCTATTTTATTAGCAGTTGGTAGTTCCAGTCTAAAAAAGGAAATAGATCTTTTATCATTGTCTATTTTGTGTTGTGCTACGACCTCGTCATCACTCGCCTTTGCCGAAGCAGAGATAAAATCATGCAACTTTCTTTTTATGAGCTCATCATTCTGTGCCTTCTCAAACTCTTGAGGGCTGGTCCTGTTGTAGTTAAGGATACTTTTGTAATACTCAAGATTGAATTTCCCATCTTTCTGGAAATATGGAACAGAAGCTATTGTTTCCCTTAGTTCTTCATCAGATATGAAGAAGTCGTTCTTTTCTGCTTCTTTTGCAATAATAACGTCGTATACCATTTCCTGAAGTATGCGTCCCCTTAAGTTAAACGCTTCTAACATCTTTTCATCAAAAGAAGCTCCAAATTGTTGTCTATAACGCTCTACTATATTTCTGTATCTTGTAAGAAACTCTCCCATCTTTATGGTCTGACCATCAACCTTGGCAGCCCAAGTTTGACCAGAAGCTGTATCTCTTGAGGAATATCCAAAAAAGAAAGCTAATCCAACTATAACTACAACGATAATAGCCATTACCAACCAGTGCTGTGAATTTTTTCTTAGAACATTAAGCATGCCCCTCTCCTCCATTTGTTAATATGTAGTAATAGAATTAGCATATTGTCATTATCCTAACAAGATATTAAAAAAGATATTGCTATGCTAGCAAGCCCCAAATAATATATGGGTTAAGTTATATCTTGGAGGTTCTTCATGACTAGAGGTCTAAAAATAACATTGGGGATAATGACGTTCATCGCTATAGTAGGAGGCTTTGTAGCAGGAACATATATAACGTCGTCTGTAGAAGCAAAACCTGCCGATAAATATGAGAACCTTTCTTTGTTCACCAAAGTCCTTCATATTCTAGAGAACACATACGTAGAAGACGTTGATGTTAAAAAGCTTATATATGGCGGAATAAAGGGAATGTTACAGGAATTAGACCCTCATTCTGCATTCCTTGACCCAAAGGATTTTAAGGAAATGAAAGAAAGCACCACAGGTGAGTTTGGCGGCGTTGGTATAGAAATAACAAAGAGGGATAATTTTATAACTGTAATAACACCCATAGAGGACACTCCTGCGTGGAACTCTGGACTAAAATCCATGGACAAGATCATAAAGATAAATGATGAAGTTACCGCTGATATGGATCTACAGACCGCTGTATCAAAAATGAGAGGAGCGCCTGGAACAAAGGTTAAGATAACTGTTGCTAGAGATAATGTACAAAAGCCTTTGGATTTTACTATAACAAGAAAGATAATAAAAATCGTCTCTGTTAAATCTACTTTATTACCAGATGATTTTGCATACATAAGGATAGCTACATTTAACGAAAATACCGTATCTGACCTTAAAAAAGCTATAAGTAAAATGGAAAAACAAACAAAGAATGCAAAATTCAAAGGCTTACTTTTGGATCTAAGGAACAACCCCGGCGGACTCTTAGATCAAGCAGTAGGCGTAGCAGATGTTTTCATGGATAAAGGCACCATAGTAAGTGTTCGTGGCAGAGATAAAGAAAAAAAGATAATAGAGTATGCTAAACCCGACAGTGGATACCTTAAAGAGATCCCTGTAGTAGTACTTGTAAATCAAGCTTCTGCAAGTGCTTCAGAAATAGTTGCAGGAGCGCTTCAGGATAATGAACGCGCAGTTATAGTCGGGCAAAAAACTTTTGGTAAAGGATCTGTTCAAACCTTAGTAGAATTAGACGACAAATCTGCAATAAAATACACCATAGCGAGATATTACACACCTAATGGAAGATCTATACAGGCAACAGGTATAGAACCTGATGTTAAGATCCTACAAATAGACCCAAAAGTAATGGAAGAAGAAAAAATGTTGGAAGACGATTATAAAGACAAATACAGCGAAGCCAACCTTAGTGGTCATTTTGAGAATGAGAACAAAGCAGAAGAAACTTCTTTATTGGATAAAATATATGAACGTGCAGAAAAAGGTCTAAAAAAGAAAATAAAGAAACAAGACATGAATAAGGTGGTTGACCTTGATTACGATTATCAGGCGGCACAAGCCTATAACTACCTAAAGGTATATGCCATTGGTAAAGAAAAAAGGCAAATTAATAATTAAAGGGAAAATAATTATTAAAAACAAGATATAGTATTATTAATAAAAATATCTTTTATTAATAATAACTTAACTTTACAATTTTGTAAAAAATATAAATAACCTTGAGTCACTACTATATCAATTGATATAATATCCGGCATTATGAAAAAATTAACTTTCTTGCTTATTCTTTTAATTTCCACGTTTGCAACAAACACACTTCAGGCACAAGCTCTACCAAAAAACAAATCCCCTTGGTATATGGACGTAAGCCAATTGCCAAGTGCATTATCACCAGCTCAAAGAGTACAAGCCACCCCAACAAAAAAGTGGACTGATTTTCCAGAATTATACAAAAAAACATTACTTATACACGCCGTTGAA